>NZ_PCYR01000019.1:0-28664 GCF_002553805.1 Lactobacillus sp. UMNPBX19 | reverse complement strand
AAATCCTGTCGATAGAATATCATAGATATTCATCAACAGGAAAAATTATACAGCCTTTTTTCTTTATCATGAGATGAAGATTTTAAGTTTCTATTTCTGCATCTTATTTGAGAATTTAAACCACTCATTTAAATATTTATTACAAAAAGACTTTCTCTCTGTATTCTAATAGTGAATTAAGAAAGGGAGTCTTTTTATGTTAATTGAAACTTTTGATTTAACTAAAAAATATGGCAAAAAGTTAGCCTTAAACAAGGTGAATTTACAAGTTGATCGAGGACAGTTAGTAGCTTATTTAGGTACTAATGGTGCAGGTAAGTCAACTACTATTAATATTTTGACCGGACTACTTACGCCAACGAGTGGCACAATTACTTATGCTCCGAATTTAAAAATTGGAATTGTATTTCAAAATAGTGTTTTAGATAACGTTTTGACTGTTAAAGATAACTTATATTTGAGAGCACAAATGTATCACAACGTTTCTAGAGAGTGGCTCGAGACTTTAATTGAGTTAATTGGCCTTAGAAACTTTTTGAATCAAAAATATGGTACCTTGTCTGGTGGCCAAAGACGAAGAGTTGATATTGCACGCGCATTGATTGATCATCCAGATATATTATTTTTAGATGAACCAACAACAGGTTTAGATTTGCAGACAAGAATTGTAATTTGGAATTTGCTACAAAAACTGCAGAAAGAACAAGGATTGACGATTTTCCTGACTATTCATTATTTAGAAGAAGCTGAAAATGCGGATCAAATGTATATCTTAGAAAATGGAAATGTTCTTGCTAATGGATCAGCAAGTGAGATTAAAGAAAAATATGCACCAAATAAATTGAAGCTAACTTTAAAAAGAGATCAAAAAATTAAGACGGACTATAAAATTTTCCCTACTCAAGGAGATCAAGTTGAGATACATGGCTTAAATAGTCAAGAGGTAATTGATTTTTTGCATGATAATGAATCAAAAATTATTTCATTTGAATACCAAAAAGGATCAATCGATGATGCCTTCATTAAAATTACGGGAAAGGAATTACAATAATGGTTGCTTTAATTAAAAGAAATATCAAAATTTATTTTGCTAACAAGCCTGGAGTGGTAATGTCATGCTTTGGAGCCCTGATCTCATTTGTAATTTATATTGGATTCTTGCAGCAAAATCTTGTTAGTTCCTGGCAACATGTAAATCATGCAAAGCAGCTATTAGATTTGTGGATGCTAGGCGGAATTGTTTCAATAGCAGGAATTACTACTTCGTTTCAAGCTCTTGGGCAAATGGTAAATGATAAAGAGAGTCGGGCAATAGATGATATGAAACTAACTGCCCTAACTCCAATTAGTGAGAGTATGGCTTATGTAGTCTCAGCTGCGATAGTGAGTTTTTTGATGCAGATCGTTACGTTTATTGTTATGGCGACTTATTTTTCACTGGTAGATCAGGTAAAGATTGCAACAAGTGTATATCTGCCAGGGGTCGGCTTTATTTTATTAGGCGCAGTCAGCGCAACCTTGTTGAATTTAATAATTGTTTTATTTATTAATTCAGCAACTACTTTCAGCCGTTTATCAGCAGTAATTGGTGCAGCAGCCGGCTTTATGGTGGCGACTTATATGCCTTATGGAACTTTATCAAAAACTGCTCAAAATATAGTAAAATTATTTCCAAGCAGTTATGAAGCAGCAAGCTTTAGAAGTTTGCTTTTAAATAAAATGAGTCAGCAAGATGTTCCGACTAGAATGCGTCAAGAGTTGATTGAATACTTAGGAATTCATTTCAAGCTTGCTTCTCATCAGTTGAATAATTGGGATAATGCCTTAATGATGATAGGAATGTCCGTTGTTTTAGGGATTATTGTGTGTGTCTTAGCACTCATTTTGAGTAGAAAGAAGAAGTAATACGTGATTATAGAATTTGAGCCAAATTCTAATTTAAAAGAAGATCAAATTGAAGTTAAAGTAGTATCTGTCGAAGAGACGCGGCAAGTCAAGAGATTAATAGACTATATTAAGAATTTTGATAAAAAGGTAGATTCTATTTTGCCTGTTAAAACAGAAGACAGAATCTTGACTGTAAAAATTGATGAAATCGTTAAGATTGAAGTTGAAAAGACTGAATTAACATTTTATACAACAAATGCGGTTATTAAGACTAATGGTCGTTTATATCAAGTTTTAGAAAAATTAAATAATGATTTTGTACAAGTTTCCAAGCATGGAATTATTAATTTAAATTATCTTGAATCGCTTGAAGCAGGTTTCACTGGAAATATGGTTGCAAGATTAGCATTTAAGCAAAAAACGGATGTTTCAAGGAGATACTTACCTGAATTAGAAAAGAAGTTGGGATTATAAGATGAAAATTTGGCGAAAAATTTTAGATTATTTTGTAACTGGTATAGGATTTGGCGCTATTACGTATTTACTTATTCTTGGGATGCTCTCAGATAGTGTCGGGGATGTTGATGTTCCCTTAAAGAGTGTCCTGATTGTTTTTATTTGCAGTGGTCTAATTGGAGAATTAAGTTTTTTATTTCAGACAGATTTATCTTATTTACTTGCTTTAGGGTTGCATTTAGTTGGAACGTTTATTTTGTTTTCAATAATGATGATACTTAATCATTGGATCATTAACTGGCAGACTTTGATGATTTTTATTCTTTCATATATCGTAATTTGGATTATAATCCGTTTAACGCAAGAAAGGGATATTAGAAAGATTAACCAGCAGATAAAAAAGAGAAGTAGACGATAATAAAATTTAGGATAAAAAATAAGCCATAGTTTTTTGAAAGCTATGGCTTATTTATACTATTAATTTAAATTTTCTCCATTGGATTCAATAACCTTCTTGTACCAATAGAATGAATCTTTTTTATATCTTTTAAGTGAACCTTGACCGTGATCGTCTTCATCGACATAAATGAAACCATATCTCTTTTGCATTTCCCCAGTACTTGCACTTACTAGATCAATACAGCCCCATGGCAGATAGCCAATTAGGTCTACACCATCTTTAGTTACTGCTAATTTCATTTGCTCAATATGAGAGCGCAAATAATCTATGCGATAGTCATCATGAATTTTATGGTCTGGCGTTAATTTGTCATATGCGCCAAGACCGTTTTCAACAATAAAAAGTGGCTTGTGCCATCTGGTTGTCATCCAGTTGAGAGCGTATCGTAATCCTACTGGATCTATTGGCCAACCCCAGTCGTTTGTTTTAATGAACGGATTAGCTACTAAGTCAGAATACTCTTGGTAATTCAGATGATTTGAATACTTAACAGCAAATGACATGTAGTAGGAAAAGCCGACATAATCAACTGTCCCCTTGGCTAGAATCTCTAAGTCATTATCAGTAATATCTAAATTAAAATGCTTATTATCAAAGTAAGCCTTTAACCAATTAGGATATGTTCCATTTACATGAACATCACCAAAATATAAGCGTGTATCCATAGCTCGATTGGCAAAAAGAATGTCTTTCGGATCAGAAGATGCAGGATAAATAGGGCAGAAAGCTAACATACAACCAATTTTTAAGGAAGGATCAATTGCATGACCAATTTGAACAGCCTCGGCACTAGCAACTAATTCATAGTGAGCAGCTTGATACATTAATTTCTCTTTATCATCTCCAGGTTTAAACTTAATCCCTGAGTTTTCATAGACTGAGATGTCACTTTTGTAGTTTGTTTGATTGTTGATCTCGTTAAATGTCATCCAGTACTTAACTTTACTATGATATCTTTCAAAGCAAACATGAGCGAAACGGATAAAAAAGTCTATTAGTTTTCGATTAGACCAACCGTCATATTTCTTAACCAAATTAATTGGCATTTCAAAATGAGACAGAGTAATAACTGGCTGAATGTGATATTTGAGTAGCTCATCAAATACACGATCATAAAATTTTAAACCAGCTTCATTTGGCTTATCTTCATCTCCATTAGGAAATATTCGTGTCCATGCAATTGAAGTTCTAAAAGCTTTAAATCCCATTTCAGCCATTAATTTAATGTCTTCTTTATAATGATGATAAAAATCATTACCAAGATGATTAGGATAATACTGATCATTTTCAATTGTATCTGTTAACTTTCGTGGATGGTCATGACTGCCTAATGTCATGAAGTCGGCGATAGATAGACCTTTACCATCTTCGTTATATGCACCCTCTAATTGATGAGCAGCTACTGCACCACCCCAAAGAAAGTTTTTACTAAGTGTTCTTTTCATATTTTTTCTCCTTGTACTGCTTGACTAAGAAAAATTATATGAAAATGCTTACTTTGAAGAAAGGCATATTACTAGTTTAGGTAAAGCATTCTAATATTAGATTTAGATACCAACTTTGGAACATAGTGTTTCTAGTTGTCTAATTGATTGCGTAAAGTTGTGATAATCGCTTCAACGATGTACATTGCTGGAATTTGTGAAGATAGATCGTAGTATCGATGAAGTCTATATTCCTTTTCGTGATATGTTAGCGAATATCTACTCATACGTGCAATAGTACTTGTTGGATCTCCAGTAATAGAAATGATGGTTGTATCTTCATCATTAACGAAACTATTTAAAAGTTCGATTAATTCAGTAGTTTTTCCTGATACGGAAAAGCAAATTAAGGCATTATTGCTTGTATTTCTTAAACGTGCATGTAAGGGATAAAAAGGATCTGTTACTAGACTAGTATTATAACCAAGGGAAGCTAATTGGCGTGAAGTATATCCAGCAGTATAGGCTGATGATCCCATACCTAAAAAGATGATATTGTCACATTCGAATAATTTGTCAGCAACAATTTTTACCTTATTAATTATATCGTCTGGGAAATTATTCTTATTAATAAAATTGAAGGTATGCATAGCTGAACTGCCTTCATTTTTATTTTTTATAAATGTCTTAAATTCTGGAAAACTATCGAATCCCATTTTATGAATAAAGCGCATTACTGAAGAATTAGAGACATGAGTTTTCTGAGCAATATCACGTACTCGCATGTATACGACTTTATCACTATTTTCAGTTACGTAACGGTATAGAGTCATATCTACGCTAGAAAGAGAAGATAAGTCTTTAAATCCAAAAAAGGCCATATAAACCTCCAAATAAATATATATTTTATTAGTGCAAAAAGAACACTATGTTCCAGTTAAGGAATATTATACTTCCTTTTCAAACTCGTTTCAGAATGATCTAGGCATATTGTATTATTAATAGCGCTTCCATAAAATTAAGTATGTAAGAGATGAAAAGAGGGGGAAATTATGAAAGACTTTGTTAATAAGCATATATTGCCACCAGTTATGAAATTCGTAAATACTAAGGCAATACGTGCTCTAAGAGATGGGATGTTACTATCACTACCATTTATTATGGTCGGATCGCTATTTTTACTTTTAGCTTCCTTCCCAGTACCAAGTGTTGCTCAATGGATGGATCAAACGGGATTAACACGTTTTTGGAATCAAGCCTATAATGCTTCATTTGGAATTGTTGCAGTCTTTGCTGTAGTTGGGATTGCCTATACGTGGGCTAAGAATGATAAAGTAGACCCATTACCAGCAGGAATGACAGCATTTGTTGGTTTTTTGATTATTATGAATCCTACTACAGCAGTAATCGATGGTAGTAAGACAATTATTTCTTCAGCTAAAGCACCTAGTTTATTAAGTGGTTTTATAGATCGTACCTGGTTAGGTGGTCAAGGAATGATCGCAGCAATTATTATTGGTATGATTACTGGTTGGATCTACTCTTGGTTTGTTAAAAATAAGATTACTATTAAATTACCGGATCAGGTTCCACCAGCAGTGGCAGGATCATTTGTAGCTTTAATTCCTGCAGCTGTTTTGACAGCTCTTTGGCTAGCTGTGTATGCATTCTTTGATAAAGTAGCTGGAACTACACTCACAGAATGGATTTACCATACTATTCAAACACCATTACAAGGACTTTCTGATTCATTTGGTGGAATTTTAATAATGACGCTTTTAGTACCATTTTTCTGGTTCTTTGGTGTTCATGGTTCAACTTTGGTTGGTGGTATTATTGGACCAATCTTAAGTGCAAATGCTTTGCAAAATGCCGCTATCTTCAAAAAATATGGGTATGTTGATGCTGCTCATGGTGGCCACATTGTTATTCAAGGATTATTTGATCAGTTCTCGACTGTAACTGGTGCCGGTATGACAATCGGGCTGGTAGTATTTATGACTTTCTTTGCTAAGTCCCAACAAATGCGAGGAATAGGTAAGTTAGCATTAGTACCAGGAATCTTTAATATTAATGAGCCTGTGTTATTCGGTGTGCCACTTGTTTTGAATCCTTTGTTAGCAGTTCCATTCTTTATTATGCCACCCTTATCCGCTGGTTCGACATATTTGTTAATTAAAGCTGGGATATTGCCGTATTTGAATGGTGTGCAAGTACCATGGACGACTCCTCCAGTAATATCTGGGTTCTTAATTGGAGGTTGGAAAGTAGCTATTTGGCAAGCAATAATTTTGATTGTTAGTTTCTTTTTATATTTACCATTTGCCCGTAAATATGACAATATGCTTTATGCTCAAGAACAAAGTAAAAAATAAGATTGAATCATTTAGTTAAATATTGGAGATAAAATGAAGAAAAATCCATTAATGAGCAAAAACATTAATGGATTTTTCTATATCAATATTTAAGCCAAAAAATATCAATAATTGACTTGTTTCATAAATAAATACACCATAAAATATCTTTTGTAAGCGCTAAACATTAGAAGAGGGGATAATAATGAAAAAGAATTATTTGAGCATTGATATTGGTGGAACAAATGTAAAATATGCAGAACTAGACAATGCTGGAAACATTGTTGAGCAAGGTAAGATCAAGACATCACATGATAAAGAACAGTTTTTAAAAAATATTGATCAAATTGTAGAAAAATATGTGAAAAAGGGCGTTAAAGGCTTAGCCTTTTGTGCACCAGGAAAAATTGCTCATACTAAGATTCATTTTGGCGGAGCACTTCCCTTTCTTGATGGGATTGACTTTGCAGAAAGATATCAAAAATATAGTCTTCCAGTTGCAATAATTAATGATGGTAAGGCTAGTGTGTTAGCTGAGAACTGGCTTGGTAGCTTGAAAGATATGAAAAACTGTGCAGCCATTACTTTGGGGACTGGAGTTGGCGGAGGCATAATTGTTAATGGCCAACTTTTAAATGGAGCTCACTTTCAGGCAGGCGAACTAAGTTTTTTACAGCTTAATATGAAAGAGCCTGGATTTGACGGATTTGCTGGTGGTTATGCTTCAGCTGTTCAAATGATCAAGAACGTTAATGAAGCAATTGAGAATGATGATGAAACTGATGGGTTAGCTGCCTTTGAAGCAATTAATAATGAAGACGAAAAGGCAAAAAGTATTTTTGATGAGTATTGTAAGAGAATTGCTGCTATTATTATTGATATTCAAGCAGTCGTTGACTTAGATGCAATTGCAATTGGTGGTGGTATTTCTGCTCAGCCAATTGTGGTTCAAGGAATTAATCAGGCATATGATGAAGTATTAGCAGCTAATAAAATAATTAGAAATACTTTCACTCGTCCAAAGATAGTTGAAGCCAAATTCAAGAATGGAGCTAATCTTTACGGTGCCTTATATAATCTCTTTATCCATGTAAATGGCGAAAAACTATAATGACATATGGTAAAAAAATAAAGCAGCATGAGATAGTAGTTCCAACTGATCCATTGCCTGTTTGGTATTTTGTCTTTCATGATAATAATTCTGAAAAATATATTGCCCCACATTGGCATCGCGGAATTGAGCTGAGCTATGTTGAACATGGTAGAATAGATGATTTTTTAATTAATAAAAAACATTATTCTTCAAAATCTGGAACGATTTTAGTAGTTAATACGCAAGAAATACATAGTATTCGTGCCTTTGAAAGTAATAATGCTTTAGCTTTATCGATTATTTTTCCATATGATTATCTTGCAAATTTGTATCCAGATATTGCTCACCAAATTATTAAGATTAATGATCCGACTAATTTTAGTAGTCATCAGAAGCTAGCTTATTTTCATTTGCAGGGGTTACTTGGTCAATTTATTAAACTTTATTTTTTGGAAGTTCCAACTAAGCATTTAGAACAGCAGCGTTTAATTGATGAGATTTTATGCTTGCTTTTGACTAATTTTACTGAAGATAAAAAGGGTCAAAAGCAGATTAGTGATCGCAAAGCTTATATCATCAATCGACTGCAATATATTACACAATATGTAAATAATCATTATCAAGAGGAGCTTAATCTAGCTCTTATTGCAAATAAATGTAATATTTCTAAAGAATATCTGGCACGTTTTTTTAAGAAAGAGATGGAACTCACAGTCGAAACATACATTAATAATGTTAGGGCTGAACATGCTTATCAGGAGCTGAAAAGCCAAAAAAAGAACCTAACTCAGATTGCCATTGATAATGGATTCTCTAGTATTAGGACAATGAACCGCGCGTTTGACAAGCTATATGGCAAAAGTGCATCAAAAATGAAGAAAGATTTAGTAAAATAGGTCAATTAAAGCCAATTAATGGTTAAGATTGACCTATTTTTTGTATTAATTTTTAGTTATTATGTAAGCGAATTCAATGAGAGAGGGAAATATGATGAAAGATCAAGATATTTTAGATGCAGTTGAAAAAATGCGTACGGACTGGAAGAAAAATGATGATAAAAGAGATAGCGGCTTGCCACATGATATTCCAGAAGTTACGCGCATAAACGACATTCAATATGGTGAAGATCCAAAGTGGAACTTATTGGACTTATATTTACCAAACAATGTTAAAGGAAAAATTCCTGTCATTATTAATATTCATGGTGGTGGTTGGGTGTATGGAACGAAAGAAACATATCAATTTTATGGTTTAGGGATGGCCAAGAGAGGATTTGCTTTTGTAAATCCAAACTATAAATTAGGTCCAGAAGTAAAGTTCCCTAAAGAGCTTGACCAAGTAAATGAATATATTCATTGGGTAGCAGACCATGCTGATGAATATAATCTTGATAAAAATAATGTTTTCTTAGTGGGAGATTCAGCTGGAGGTCAAATGGCAGAACAATACACTGCTATTTTAACTAATCCAGAATATCGTGAAAAATCTGGCTATACCTTAACAGACTTGAAATTTAGAGCAGTTGCTTTGAACTCTCCAGCTACTTTCATGAAGGATCCAGGTATGATGATGGAAGCTACACTAGCTTACTTTGATCCTGAAGTAATGAAAGATTCTAAGAATCAAAATTTGATTGATGTTGAAAAATATATCACTAAAGATTTTCTACCAACTTTTATTTCAACAGCTAACGAAGACTTTATTCATGACTGTGCTGTTAGATTAGATGGCTTCTTAAGAGCAAAGGGCGTAGAAGTAATTCAAAAGTCCTGGGGTGATGAAAAACATCCTGAGCCACATGTTTTCTTAATTAATCAAAAAGATGAATTAGCTAAAGAAGCTAATGATGAAGAAGCAGAGTTCTTTAGAAAGCATATTGTTAGAGATTAAGTATAAGTAAATGGGGTAAATAAGATGAAAGAAAAGAATCCGCAAGATCATTTGATCTTTAAAATATCACTGCTGTCGATTTCGATTTTTCTAATGATGGCACCTGCCATTGCTCCGGCTTTACCGTTAATGTATCACGCTTTTCCAGGCGTTGATAGGGCGGGAGTTGAGATGCTATCAACAATTCCAAATATCGGAATTGTAATTGGCTTATTAATTAGTCCGTTTTTGATTAAGTTAATGGGAGAAAAGCCAACCATTCTTACTGGCTTAGTCATAACCTTATTAGCAGGTACATTTCCAATGTATGCAACTGCTTATACGCCAATTTTGATTTCAAGATTTTTGATTGGTGCAGGTATTGGCTTATTTAACTCGCTTGCTGTTAGTTTAATTCCGCAATTCTATAGCAGTAATGAGGAAGAATTAGCCACCATGGTTGGTTATCAAAATGTAATGGGAAGTTTGGGAGCTGCTCTTGTTTCATTTTTAATTAGTTGGCTTTTAACTATCTCATGGCATGCAGTCTTTGCAATTTACTTCTTAGTAATTCCTGTTTTGATTTTATTTATTCTCTTTGTTCCACTTCCTTCATCAAAACAGACAAAGAATAATACGGCAAAGAAAGCAAAAGAAAAGCAAACAATTAACGGTAAGGTTGTTTTAATTTCAATTTTAATGTTCTTTATTTTCTTGTTTTACATGCCAATGAGTTTTAAGATTCCTGCTTTAGTTGTTCAAGAAAAATTAGGAACAGTTAGCGAAGTTTCAGCTTTAACTGGAGTTTTAAACCTAGTAGGAATTCCAATCGGTGCTTCATTTGGTTTCTTCTTTAAAAAGTTACATGATAAGATCTTTCCATTGGGCTTTAGCTTAGTAGCAATCGGCTTCTTCTTAATTGCTTTAGCAAGTAACTTTATTATATTAAGCTTAGGATGTTTGGTTTTAGGAATTGGCTTTGGACTTGGCGTTCCATATATGTACAATTGGCTTGATTGGTCGGCTCCTGCTAATTCGATTAACTTAGCAACAACTATTGTCTTAGTTTTAGTCAATGTTGGTTGTGCAATTTCACCGATGATTATTAACGCAATTAGCTCAAGTGCCAGAACTGGATTATTAATATCTGCAATTTTCTTTACCTGCTTTTCTATTTATGCAATTTGCCATTATTTAAGAGTTCATAAGAAACAGAGCATAGCTGCATAAAAATAAATATCTTATTAATTAAGCGCTGGAATAAAATCTAGCGCTTTTTTCGTATATTAAGTTATAATTAAGCAAAAACTCACTTTTACTTGCGAGGGACTTATGAAAAAATATTTTCACTTAATAATCGGGACACTAATGTTAGTAATTTCGATTATTTTCTTTACTAAACCAGTTTTAGCTGACGTAGATTACGATATTACGAATGTCGATGTTACTGCTCGCGTTAATCCTAATGGGTCGCTTGCAATGGAAAGACGGATTACTTATGACTTTGATGATGATGCACATGGTGTTTTTTATCAACAAAATCTGGCAGATAATCAAGAATTAAAAAATCCGCAAGTTAGAATTGTTTCTGGGAAAAACTCTCAACCGGTTTTAGCAAATAATAGTCATGAAAATAATACATATGAATTGAGTCATAGCGACCATGGCTATCGTTTTAAAGTTTGGCACAATGTGAGTGATGGCGATAAGTTTACTGTGATTTATACTTATGAAATCACCAATGCAATCATTAACTGGAAAGATACAGCTGAGCTTAATTTTAAAATTATTGGCGATGGCTGGGATACAGATCTTGATAATGTGCGTGCAGAAGTGATTTTCCCGGGACCGATTAAAGATCTAAAAGCTTGGGCGCATGGAGAATTGTCTGGGCAAATTTCAGTTAATCCTGAAAAGGGCAATATTATTATGACGGCTAGTGATATTAGCGGAGATGAAGGAATCGAAGTTCATAGTATTTTTCCCCTCGCAGTGACTAATCAAAATAAAAATACTAGGACACAAAATCATCGAAATTACGTCCTAGAGCAAGAAGCAAGACTAGCACGTGAGGCTAATGAACGCCGTCAAAGAAGTAAAAATCTTGGTTTAGCTGCTTTGATACTATCAGGATTATTATCTATAGTAGTCATAATTAGAAGTCTGACTTTAAAAAAATCAGGCGTCAAACCCAAAAAAGAAAAACAATTACCAAGAATTTATGATATTCCTGCAGTTTCACCAGTGACCGCTGAGATTTTAGATACGGATGATAAACCAAGCTCTAAAGCCTTAACCGCTTACTTAATGGAATTAGCTGTTCAAAAGAAAATAAAGATTGATCCTATTAAAGTAAGAAGAAAAACGTATTATGAAATTTCTTTGCTTGATCAAAATATATTAGAGTCGAGTTCTTTATTGAAATATCTATTTGATAATGTTGGTGATGGTCAGAGTTTTACAACATATAAACTTAAAAAACACTGTTCTTCTAAATTAGGGAAGATTTTTGCTAAGTGGCAAAAAGAGAAGGTTCAAGAAGCAGATCAAGCTGGCTTTTTTGACAAAAAAATTGAGTCAAAAAAGAGCAATAATTTAATCTTGATGATTATCTTGCTTGTACTTAGTGGTATTGGAATAATTGGAGCTTTCTTCTCAAGTGAAGGGACAGCAAGCTTATTTGTAATAGCTATAATTTTATTAGGACTAGCGGTAACGCTTGCGATCTATAGCAATCAAAAATTGTCACCATATACTGCTAAAGGAGCAGAAGAAACAAATAAAGTACGTGGCTTTAAAAAAATGCTTGATGAAATCGGTAATTTTAAGATGCGTGAAGTTGGAGAACTAGCTTTGTGGGAAGAAATTATGCCGTATGCAGTTGCCTTAGGCGTTTCAAAGAAAGTATTAAAACAGCTAAAACTAGAGTTTGCGGATGAAATTGACGATACTAACCTTATTTTCTGGGGCGCTTTTTATAGCGATGGAAGAGATGGTTTTGCAAGTAACTTTAATTCTAGCTTTGATTCAGGAGCTAACTTAACTTCATCTGCATCTGGCGCATCAGGTGGTTTTTCAGGAGGATCGTCTGGCGGCTTTGGTGGCGGCAGCGGTGGAGGTGCTTTTTAATTATGAATAAAATAAAAATTAGAGAATATCAAAAAAGTGACTTCAATGATTTATGTATAATTCACGATCAAGCAAGAAAACAAGAATTAGCAGCTGCTAACTTAGAGGCTGCTTTTAAGCCTTTGAAGATTGCGGCAATTGAAGAGGATTTGTTTTCATATAATATTTATGTGGCAGAGACGGAAGAAAAAGTTGTTGGTTTTGTCGCATTCAGTGATGATGAGCTTGCCTGGCTATATGTAGATCCTAGTTTTCAAAAACAAGGGATTGGAAGTAAGTTAATTGAATTTTCGTTAACTAAAATGAAGCGACCAGCTTATTTAGAAGTATTAACAGGTAATCCTGCTAAAAATTTATATGGACATAAGGGATTTAAATTCTTAAAACATAAATCGGGAAAAATGCCAGGAAACGAGGCATTTCATGTTGAAGTAGATTTATTAGTTTATAAGTAGGATAAGAAAATGACAGTTTTAACTGATAAAATGTACCGGATTTTCGATCAAGAAGAATTCTCATTTAAAAAACTAAAAGCTAATAAAACTCCAGACGAAGTAGCCGAAATTAAGTCAGAGTTTAAAGAAGTTTGGCAGATATGGAAGAGCGTTCAATTAAATGTTGCCAAGCAATTGCCAGCTGGTAAATTCGCCAAAGTTCATGTTGAAAGCTGGACGAATGGTTGGAATTTAAGAGACCATTTTTGGGCTAGCTATCGTTTGAATTCATTAGCTGACTGTAATCCGTGCATTGGGGTTATGCTTGATAAAAAGCAATTGCAGGTCTACTTAATGTTCCAACATTACAAGAGTGATCAGCGTGAAGGAACGACGAGCCAGTATAATAAGCTGCTAGCTGATATTCCAGTTTGGAGTGCCGATTTAGATTTGTCTAATTGGTATCTTTGGGATAAAAATGAAATGGAATTTGCGGATCATTTAAGCTTAAGCGAGTATTTGAATGATCCGATTAAGAAAGAACAATTTAATAAAGAAGCTAATCAAAGTAGTTTTTTATTGGGAAAATTTGCGTTTCGTAATCATGACGAAGTTAAAAATATGGAGAAATTCATTCAAGAGGGAATTGAAGCCTTAATTCCTTTGTATGAAAAACTAAGTTAAGTAATAAAAAAGTTGGGGAAAATTTGCGAAAAAGACAAGAATACATTTGGTGTTTAATTGAGCTGTCAAATGGCAATAAAGAATGGTATTGCTTAAGTAAGGTGCTAAGACGGGCGCTTTTTATTGAAAAGAAACATAACCAGTTTTGGAAACAAACCATGATCGGCAACTACATTACTGTTGCTAGGAGCAAGTATATTAAGGGACGGGCAAGATTAACAGTTGGTCGAATTGAAAAAATTAGAATTCGAAAAAAAGGTGCTACTGATTGGCATTGGAGCCGAAATCAATTTGTCACCGCAGAACATTTACTTGATTTAAAGGATTCATATAATTACTTAAGACACGACTATTGTTGGTATAATCGTTTAGCAATCAAAGTAGCGTTAATCTATTGGCATAATAAGTTAATTCAAATTAGATTGAATTCAAAACGTTATGCCCTTAAAAAGAAACGGCTTAAGTTAGAAAGAACAGTGAAATGAACGAAAAACTTTTAATTAGTCAAGATCTTTCCTGCCTTGGTCAAGTTTCACTAAGTGTTGCTTTGCCAATTTTGGGAGCGTGTGGCTATCAGCCAGATATATTGCCAACAGCAATTTTATCTACTCATACTGGTGGCTTTGGTGACAACACTTTTTTAAATCTAGATAGTGAAATGAGTAAAATTGTTACTCATTGGCAGGAGCAAAATATTTATTTTGAAAATTTATATTTAGGTTATTTGGGCAAAGGTGCCATTGATTTTTGGTTGCAGCATATTTCTGATTTTAAGGATAGTAAAGTATTATTTGATCCGGCGATGGCAGATTCGGGCAAACTATATCGCGGATTAGATGCAGATTATGTGACAAAAATGCGTATGCTTGCTAATTTTGCGACGATTTTGACGCCTAATTTAACTGAAGTATGCTTGTTATTGGATAAGAAGTATCGAAATTTTTCGATTAATGAGATTAAAGAGCTAAGTTTAGAATTAAAGAAAAAGTTTAATCTAAATGAAGCATTGATTACTGGAATTTCAATGCAGGACAAAATTAAAATTGTTGGAGTTTCATCCAGTGATAAAACTTTTGTAATAGAAAATGATAGGGTTGAACGCTCATTTTTTGGTACAGGCGATATGTTTGCAAGTAGTTTATTAGCAGCAATTTTAGCTGGTTATTCTCTAAAAGATAGTTCGCAGATAGCAGCGACTTTTGTTAAAATGGCAATTAAAGCAACTGATTTAACTCAAGATAAACGACTAGGACCTAATTATGCAGGTGCCTTATCTTGGTTAATGAAGAAAGTAGAGGAGAAAAAGGTTAGGAAATGCGAACAAAAGAAAACTCATTAGTTTCAATAATTATGACCGGTTTATTTGCGGCGATAATTTATCTAGGAGTCTGGGTCTTACGAATCCCGGTGCCTGCTTTAGTTGGCCGTCCCTTTATCCATTTTGGTAATACTTTAACTGCTGTCGCAATTTTGTATCTGGGCTATCGAAACGGGATGTTAGCAGGAATTATTGGCTTGGGCGGTTTTGATTTACTTAATGGTTATGCCGCAACATCTTGGTTAACAATGCTTGAAGTAGTGGTAGTTGCAAGTGTTTTGACGGCAGTCTATAAAGGGATGCACTATCAGGATAGTAAGAGAAATATTATTATTCTGGGAATCATTGCTGGAGTAACTAAGATTTTTACCACTTACTGCGTTTCGATCGTAGAGGCATTAATGGTAGGAACTAGTTTGAATGTAGCTCTAGTCAGCTCTTTTGTAAGTTTGCCAGCAACAGTCATTAATTCGATTTCAACTGCAATTTGTACGCCGATTTTATATTTCGCAGTTCGCGACGTTGCCAAAAGAATTGTACGAAGGACTGCTTAATTTAAATAGATTTGCTATAATCTTGGTTAAAAAGGAGGAATTTAAAATGCCATTTGTACATGTAGAATTAATTAAGGGTAGAAGTGATGAACAATTAACCCAAATGATGAAGGATATTACTGAAGCTGTGCATAAGAACACTGGTGCACCAAAAGAACATATTCACGTAATTATTAATGAACTTGATAAGCATACCTATGGTCAAGGTGGCGAATGGAGAGCCTAAATGAATAATTTTTCAGGCAAACGTTTAATTAAGTGGGGATTAATTTTAAGTGTAGTTTGTTTCATTTCCATATTTTTGTTTACATTTAGAAAAGAAAATGATCTTTTAAACTTATTAGCGATTCCTACAAATCGAAAGATTATTCTCTTAGTTGTCTTTTTAATTATTAGTTTGTTTTTAGGCTTTATTTTGGCAGGAGTTTGTCTTACTACTGGCTGGCTAAGATTCAAATTTAAGAAGAATTTTCTGTATAAAAGCATTTTTATTGGTTTGACTTGGACAGGAATAGATTTGTTATTACTTAATTCTGGAAAATTTATGCTTGTTACAGTACTAATTGACTTTATCTTAAGTACTGCAATTGCGCTCATGTTCTTTAGCCAAAAAGATGTTAAACATAAATAAAAAACTCGTGATTAGTAAATTTAGCTAATCACGAGTTTTGTTTTGCAAAAAATTGCTAAAGATTAATCTTCTTTTTTAGCTTCGTCCAAAGCTTTCATAATTGAAGGATTTTTTGAATGGCAATCCTTTAACATTTGGTAATCTTCTTCAGATAATTTAACAGTATACTTAGTCATAAAATTCCCTCACTTTTTATTTTTACCTTTAATATATCACTTTCTTGAAAGATTGATAGAGAAATTTTGGATTGAGTTTGATTAAATCGCTATAATAGATAAAAAGTAAGTAAAAGAGTGGTTAAAATGTTTGATTATCGAAATAACTTGAAAAGAATTTTAAATAATACCGAAGGTGATGACAAAAGCCTTCAAAATAGCTTGAATGCTATTAAATTAGTCTTAGGCATGACAGGCGAAACAGAGACTGTTCAATCAAGCCATAAAACGGATGCCAAAGTTTTCGCGCAAATAAATACTTTTCTTCAAGGAATAACCAAGTTAATTGAGCGCCCAGGTGATAAAAATGCAAAAAGCACTGCCTTAGGAGCGCTTCATAAGCTAACTTTTGATCATGAGATTGCTGCAAACTTTGGAAAGCAATTGGGATTGTTAGACCAAGCAATTCAAAATTCAGAAGAAACTAGTACTACAGTTAATCGAAAAATCTTTGAAGATGCATTAAAGCCTAAAAAAGAAAAGACACGAGACTATCGAAAAGGTAGACGCTATACTGTCATTCGCGCGTTAAAAGGAGCGGATTTAATTAATGATAATGGTGAAGTCGTCTTTGAAGTAAATGAAGGTCAAATTCATGATTTGAATCTAAAGAGTGGTGATATTGTCGAAGCATTACCTTTAGCAAATAGCTTAGATGAAGCAGAAGTATTACGAGTAGTCGGATATCGAAAATTACGGAGTCGTGACTATGACAAGATAGAAGACTTTAAATACGGAGTAGTACAAGGAAGCCCAGGTAATTTAAGTGTTTCGCGGAATATTCACGGGGAAAAATTAACTATTAATCATAAACCAGTGATTGTCGCACTTGATTCTAGTTATTATCAAAATGGAAATGTCCATTTAGAAGATGGAGCAATTGTGGATCTGGCTTGGTATACAGGTGATGTTAGACTAAAAAAAGATCCAGCAAGTGCAATTCAAGTACGTTGGATTTATGAAACAGAGCAGCCAAAGAGAGTTTCTAAAACTAAAAAGGAAAAGACAAAATCAACAGCAAATACCCAAGAATTATCAAAACTAGATATGGATTTGCATTACCAAAGAGTAGGCATTGCAGTTGGTGATAATCAAAATGAGGCGATTTTAGAAGGAATTGTTAATCGCTATAACGGTATTCCGTTCCCGATTGATGCATTTGAGGGAAAGAAAAAAGTAATTGAGAATCAAATTAAAGATTTGGATATTGTGATTTTGGTTACTGCATTTGCAGCCCATGATAGTACTTGGAACATCAGAGAATTTGCAAGCAAATATCATGTGAAATTTGCTGTCAGTTCAAGCAAGGGATACCAAGCGTTCGAACGAGCATTATATCGAGCAGAAAATGGAATGCCGGCTTATGAAGGTAACCAACAATTAGAATACAAAATGTTAAAAAACAATTAGGAATAACCGCATTAGCTGACAAGATGGATGAGAATCAGATAAAATATTAATAACTTATTTTTAGGAAGGATGACGAAATGACAAAAAACATCAAAAAGAAATCTTGGATGCGTTGGCTAGTCTTTTTAGCTGGCTTAGAAATTATCGCCATTTCTATTAATTTCTTCTATGGTCCAATTAATATTGCTGCGGGAGGATCAACTGGTATTTCGATTTTAGTTGACGCAGTATGGGGAATTAACCGTTCAATAACGGTTTTAGTTGTTAATATTTTAATGTTGGTTTTGGCAGCCATCTTTTTAGGAAAAAAGACAACGAAGAACGTTGCCTTAGGTAGTTTATTATTGCCAATCCTAATGGAAATTACCCCAAGTTTTAAAATTACTAATAACCAATTACTTGCTGTAATTTACGGTGGAGTATTAATGGGACTAGGAGTCTCTCTTCTCTATCGTGTAAATGCTTCAAGTGGCGGGACAACAATTCCACCAATGATTTTGAAAAAAATTTTTTATATCAATCCAGCGGTTGGCTTACTTGGAATTGATATGATAATTATTTTCCTAAATATATTTGTTGATGGATGGAATGCCTTTTTACTAGCGGCTTTGTCTCAGGTAGTTACATCTATGACGATGAACTATGCAGAAGCAGGCTTTGATCGAAAATATCAAGTTCGTATTATGAGTAATAAACATTTCAATGAATTGAAAACTATGTTACTAGATAATTATAATGGTTTGACAATTTATGATGTTGTTGGTGGCTATAGCGATGATGATAAAAAACAATTACTTTTAGTAGTTGATACACGTGAGTACGGTCCTTTGATTAGTAAAATTCATGAAATTGACCCTGACGCATTTATTATTACTGATATAGTAGCTCGGGTTCATGGAGGTCAATGGGGACTATAACCAGACTTTTTCGTACGTGTTTTCTTTGAAGCCACAAGTTAATTTCTTACCGTCAGTTACTAACGGTCTCTTAATTAATTTGCCGTTTTGTGAGAGTAATATAGCAGCTTCCTCAATTGACATGGAATCAATCTGATCTTTTAAATGCATCTGACGATAGACTTGTCCCGATGTATTAAAGAAGTATCTTAAACCTCTATCTTGAAACTTATTTAGCCACTTAAGCAAGTCTTCTTGCTTAGGTGGCTTTTCTACTAAATCTTGATACTGATAAGCAATCTGGTGATCATCTAGCCATTTCTGAGCTTTTTTTGAAGTTGAACAACGTTTATAACCATAAAATTTAAGCATAATTTTTCTCCTCTTTTTAAAAACATCTACTAGATTTATTCTATTATTTTTTTAGAAATTTTGATATTGAATTGCTTTAAAAGAGGGATGAGAGTATACTGTAAGAGTTGTATTTGTGGAAACCTCACATCTGCAACCGCACGTTTATGGGGTTAGAAGAGAATTAACGTTAATTCCACCTCACACGGCGAGTCTAAGTATTTTTTCGGAGGTGTACAAATGTACGCAGTTATTAAAACCGGTGGTAAGCAATACAAGGTTGCTAAAGGCGATAGCGTTTTTGTTGAAAAGCTTGAAGTTAAGCCTGGCGACGAAGTAACTTTTGATGAAGTTATTCTTGTAAACGATGGTAAGTCAACTAAGATTGGTACTCCAGTAGTTGAAGGTGCTAAAGTTGTTGCTAAAGTTGAAAAGCAAGGTAAAGAAAAGAAAGTTGTTACTTTCAAGTACAAGCCTAAGAAGCACTCACATACTAAGTATGGTCACCGTCAACCTTACACTAAGGTAACTATCGAAAGCATTGAAGCTTAATTAAGGGGTGAAACAAATTATGATGATTAATAATCTTGAAGCACTTAAATTATTTGCCCACCACAAGGGTGGTGGTTCAACTGCTAACGGCCGTAACTCAGCTGGTCGTCGTTTAGGCGCAAAGCGTGCTGATGGTCAAAAGATCAATGCAGGTTCAATCATTTTCCGTCAACGTGGTACTAAGATCCACCCAGGTAAGAACGTTGGTATTGGTGGCGACGATACTTTGTTTGCTTTAACTAGTGGCGTTGTTAAATTCGAACGTTTGGGCAGAGATCGTAAACAAGTTTCTGTTTACCCAGTTGAAGAAGCAAAATAATTTTCTTTTGCAGGCTGGACGTCCCTAAGGAACGTTCAGTCTTTTTTTATCTACTCAGGAGGATCCAAGCCTATGTCTTCAGATCAAGAGTTGCTAACTTTATTTAATAATCGAATTAGTAAAACTACTAAATTGATTAAAGAAAAGCAGGCAGATGCGTTAGTCATTTTTAATCAAGCTAATTATCGCTTTTTAACCAATTTTTCTGGTGAAGAAGCTGAACTTATTTTAACTGCAAATGGAGATCGCGTCTTATTATCTGATTCACGTTTCAAAGATCAAATTCGCCATCAGGCACCTGGCGAAATGAAGGTAGTTATGCAAACTATGGACGTGATAAAAGAAATTGCCGGACAACTAAAGCAGCTAGATGTTAAAACTGTTCTAGTTGAAGGAGAATTTATTTCTGCAACTCAATTTGAGGCTCTTAAGCAGGCTTGTCCTGATCTTGATTTTATTTTAAATGCTGAATTAGTAGAAACAGTTCGTAACATAAAAGATGAGCTAGAATTAGAAACTTTGCAAAAGGCAATTGATATTTCAGCTCAAAGTTTTAAAGAAATTTTGCCTTTAATTGAGCCGGGTGTTAGTGAACGTGCGATTGGAGCAAAATTAGATTATTTGTTCAAAATGAATGGTGGAGATGGCCCTTCGTTTGAGACAATAATTGCTTCCGGATACCGCGGTAGTTGGGCCCATGGTGTTGCGAGTGATAAAAAGATTCAAAAAGGTGAATTAATTGTAATTGACTTTGGAAGTTTTTATCATGGTTATACCGCAGATATTACTAGAACAGTTGCTTTAGGCCAAGTAGAGCCTGAACTAGAAAAAATATATTATATTGTACTAGAAGCACAAAAACGGGGAATTGCAGCTGCAATTGCTGGAAATACTGGTAAAGATATTGATCAAGCTGGTAGAAACTACATTAAAGAGCAAGGATATGGAGAGTACTTTGGTCACGGTATTGGTCATGGAATTGGCTTAGAAGTGCATGAACTCTGTACGCCAGCAATGCCATATAGTAAAGAAGTTATGAAAAATAATATGGCAATCACGGTTGAGCCAGGAATTTATTTGCCAGACCGTGGCGGTGTTAGAATTGAAGATGATGTTTTAATTAAAGATAATCATCCATATGTGATGTCACAGTTACCAAAAGATGAACTTTTGATCTTATAATTTTGTGTAATTATGCGGTTAATGTTGCGAAACAATAGATAAGATTGGTAATATAAATAAGTGTAGAAATGAGGTAATTTTACTATGACAATGATCTCAGTTAATGAATTTAAAAATGGATTAACTATTGAATATAACAATGATTTATGGCGTATTGTTGAATTCCAACACGTTAAGCCAGGTAAAGGTAGTGCCTTTGTTCGTTCAAAACTTAAGAGTTTAAGAACTGGTGCAGTTCAAGAATATACTTTCCGTTCAACTGCTAAAGTAAATACTGCTGATATTCAAACTAAGTCAATGCAATACTTATACAATGATGGTACAAGTTTTGTATTTATGGATACTAATACTTATGAACAACTTGAAATTCCAGAAGCTCAAGTTGAAAGAGAATCTAAGTTCTTGAAAGAAAACATGGTAGTTAACGTTATTACTCATGAAGGTGAAACTTTGGGTGTTGATTTACCAAATACAGTTGATCTTGAAGTTGCAGAAACTGAACCTAATATTAAGGGTGATACATCTTCCGGTGGTGGTAAGCCAGCAACTATGGAAACTGGCTTAGTAGTTAACGTACCATTCTTTATTAATCAAGGTGATGTATTAACTATTAATACTGCTGATGGTACTTACGTTTCTCGTGCAAATAAATAGTTTTTGAGGTAAAAAATATGGCTGATAATTCAACGATTCTTTTATCAAGCAATGACAAAGGCGATGAAACCCGAGTTGACCTTGGTGTTTTAGAGGTTATTCTAGGAATTGCTGCCAGAAAAGTCGATGGCGTCAGCGAAATGCGTGGGACACTAAAAACTGGCATCGATACTCTTTTTGGTCGTTCTAACCAAGGTAAAGGTGTTTCCCTAAGTGTTGAAGACGATAAGTTAACTGCTGATGTTTATACTTATCTTGACTACGGTGTAAATGTGCCAAAAGTATGCGTCCAACTGCAAAAAAATCTAACTTTGCAATTGAAGCAAATGACAGATTTAGATTTAACTCAAATTAATGTTCATGTAGTTGGCTTGGTTTCAGAAGCAGACGAAACTGAAGTAAAGGCTGACACGGAAGCACTTTTCCCAGATGATAAAGAGGACGAGGCTAAAGACTAAATGACACAGCATGAGATGAGAAGAATTGCTATGCAAGCAATTTATTTGGCTAACCAAGGTAAATTAACTGATGCAGAGGAAGTTTGTCAAAAAGCTTTAAAGGCCTTGGAATTGAAAGATTTCCCAGACTATTCTACAGAATTAGTTAATGGTGTTTTAGCAAATAAAGAAGCACTTGATGAGCAATTAAGTAAATATTTAAAAAAGGGTTGGCGTCTTAATAGAATTAACGAAATTGACTTGGCAATCCTTGAAGTAGCTCTTTATGAAATGCAAAATAGCAAAGTAATTGATCCGGTAGCTGCTTTAAATGAAGCGTTAAATTTATGTGATGAATTTAGCTCTAAGGAATCTAAAAAGTTTATTAATGGTCTCTTGGCCAATTTCATTAAGAAAGACTAACTAATGAGTCGGCTCGTTGAGCCGACTTTTTTTTATGAGGTGATTAAGTGAAAAAATTACTAGAAGGAAAAACTCCTGCAAATGAAATTAAAGAGAACTTGATAGAAGAAATAAAAAAATTAAAAAGCGACGGAATAAATCCAACTTTATGCGTAATAGAAGTTGGAGATGATCCGGCAAGCAAAATTTATTTGCGAGTTAAAAGAAATTTAGCTAAAAAAGTAGGAATTAAGGAAATAGGATTGCATTTTCCAGCTAATACTTCTCAAGCTGAACTTCTAGAAAAAATTGAAGAACTTAATCAAGATCCAAGTATTAATGGGATAATGGTGCAATTGCCCGTTCCTCCTCAAATTGATCCAAGAGCTATTTTTGAAACAATTGCTCCAGAAAAAGATGCCGATGGATTTTCACCTCTTAATTTAGGGCGTCTTTGGGAAGGACAGCGTGATGTAATTCCAGCAACAGTTCGCAGTATTTTAACCTTAATTGACTATTATGGAATTGAGATGGCCGGTAAAAATACAGTAATTATCGGCCGTAGTGTCATTGTAGGCAAACCATTAGCTGCAGTTTTAGTTGAACGGGATGCAACTGTTACGATTGCCCATTCAAAAACAAAAAATTTATCAGAGCTAACTAAAAATGCTGATGTGATTATTTCCGATGTGGGTAAAGCACATTTAGTAACTGAGGATATGGTAAAAGAAGGAGCAGTTATAATCGATGTTGGTATGAACCGTGAGAATAGTAAATTAATGGGGGATGTCGACTTCAATACGGTTGCTCCGAAAGCCAATGCAATTACACCAGTTCCAGGGGGAGTTGGCCCATTAACAGTTGCTAGTTTAATGAAACAAGCAGTAATTTTGACGAGGAAACAACATGGTAGATAATAAAGTTTATCTTTCTGTTAGTGATTTAAATTTTTATATTTCACAAAAGTTTAAAAATGATCCCTATTTACATAAAGTGTTTTTACAGGGAGAGTTGTCTAACTTTAGATTTAGAATGAATTCTCACCAGTATTTTTCATTAAAAGATGAAAAATCAAAAATTAATGTAGTGATGTTTCGCTCATTTTTTGAAAAATTAAAATTTAAGCCTGAAGAGGGAATGAAGGTTTATGTTAGTGGATATGTAGATGTTTATGGACCGCAGGGATCTTACCAATTTTATGCTCAGACCATGGAGCCAGCAGGTTTAGGAGCTCTTTATGAACAGCTAAGACAATTGCAAGAGAAGCTTGCAAAGGAAGGATTATTTAACGAAGAACATAAAAAGAAGATCCCCCTATTTCCAGATCGTATTGCAGTTGTAACTAGTGCTTCAGGAGCGGTAATTCATGATATTATGGTTACTGCTAATCGCCGTTTTCCTCATGCTGAGATTGATTTGTATCCCGCTAAAGTTCAAGGAGATGAAGCAGCAGATACAATTGTGGCTGCTTTACAGCAAATTCAAGCTCAAGGCGATAAATATGATGTTGTAATCATTGGGCGTGGCGGTGGATCACTAGAAGATTTATGGCCATTTAATGAAGAAAAAGTTGTGCGGCAGATTTATGCGATGCAAATGCCAGTGATCAGTTCAGTAGGACATGAAACTGATACAACTTTAGCTGATTTAGTGGCCGATGCCAGAGCAGCTACTCCAACTGCTGCGGCAGAATATGCAACACCTAATTTAGTTGATGTACTAACGCAGATTGTTCAATTGCGGGCAAGACTTTATGCTGCCGTTCAGGCCAATATTCATACAAAGCGTCAAATTTTAGATCGGTTAAAGAACGCACCAGTTTTACAAGAGCCAACTAGAATTTATGATCAACAAATTCAACAAGTTGATATGCTCACCCATCGTCTTAATCAGGCAATGGTCAATCGACTACAGCACGATGGATCTACATTACGTTTACTTCAAGAGCGTCTTAAGGCACTAAATCCTAGCCGAAAATTAGAGCAACTTGAGCGTGAACGAAATTTTGTAGTATCGAATTTATTTTCAACGATGAATAACTATCTTAAAGATCAAAGAAATAGATTAAATCGAGCTATGCAACAATTAGATGATATTAGTCCGTTGAAAACAATTAGTCGAGGATACGTTTATACAACTGATCAAAAAGGAAATACAGTTACTTCAGTTGACCAGCTAAAAATTGATGAGAAGTTAAAGTTACATTTTAAAGATGGTCAAGTGCAAGTAAATGTAGAAAATATTCGGAGAGAAAAAAATGGCAATCAAGAAAAATAATTTTGAAGAACAGTTAAATGAATTACAAGAAATAGTTAATAAGCTTGAAAGTGGTAATGTTCCTCTTGAAGATGCTTTAAGTGAATTTCAAGCAGGAGTTAAATTAAGCCGAGAATTAGAGAAAAAGCTAAATGATGCAGAACAAACTGTGGCCAAGTTAGTAGATAAAGATGGGAACGAAAAGGCCTTAGATCCCCAAAATGCGTCTGCTCCTGAGGAAGAATAAATGAAGTTAAAAGATTTTCAAGAAAAATATACACCTCAAATTGACAATTTCTTAAAAGAACATCTGGTTACTGAAATTGATAATCCAACTTTTAGCAAAATTATGTCTTATTCAGTAATGGCGGGAGGTAAGCGACTACGTCCTTTGCTTTTCTTAGCAACTCTTGAGACACTAAATCATAAAATTGAAGAGCCAGAATTAAGAATTGCATGTGGAATTGAATTAATTCATACTTATTCTCTAATTCATGATGATTTACCTGCGATGGATAATGATGATTATCGTCGCGGAAAACTTACATCTCATAAAAAATGGGGAGAAGCAGAAGCGATATTAGCTGGAGATGGGTTGCTTCCGTTGGGAATTCAATGGATCACTGAGGGGAGTAATTCAGCTGCGTTAACAATTGTTATTTCTCAAGCTGTAGGACCAAATGGGATGGTCGGTGGTCAATATCTGGATATTGATACAACTAATAACGATTCAGCTAAAGAAAATGCGAAGATGATTGATCAGATGGAGTGGTTGAAAACAGGCTGCCTAATTGAAGCAAGTGTTAAAATGGCTGCAATTTATGCTGGTGCAACTGATTCTGAGCTTAATAGATTAGACAACTTCAGCAAGCGTTTTGGAAGATCTTATCAAATTTATGATGATTTGGTGGATGTAGTGGAGACAGCAACTGAAGCAGGAAAAGCTACTCATAAGGATGCAACTGAAGGTAAAAATAATACTTTAACTTTGCTTGGGATTGAGGCTAGTCGTAAACAACTTGTAGAAATGATTGAATCAGGAAGAAAAGCTATAGAAGTTTTTGAACAACCTTTATTAGGTGAATTTTTTAATTTGTATCAGAAGGTATTATAGTAAATGTCTAAAAAGCGTGCAGATGTATTGTTATTTGAACAAGGTTTTTTTAATTCTCGTAATCAAGCCCAAAGAGCTATTATGGCTGGATTAGTTAATGACCATAATCATCAAAGAATTGATAAAAGTGGAGAAAAATTTCCCGAAGATGAAGTTTTTCATATAAAAGATGATGGTAAAAAATATGTTTCCCGTGGAGGATTCAAATTAGAAAAAGCCCTGCAAGTATTTAATATTGATTTGAAGGGAAAAATTTGCCTTGATATTGGAGCATCCACTGGTGGTTTTACCGATGTTGCCTTACAAAATGGTGCTAAGTTAGTCTATGCATTAGATGTAGGATATAATCAATTGGCTTGGAAATTACGAGATAATCCTCAAGTCGTAGTAATGGAAAAGCAGAACTTTCGTTATAGTAAGCCAGAAGATTTCACTGATGGCTTGCCTGATTTTGCAATGACAGATGTTTCCTTCATCTCATTAGACTTAATTATGCCGCCAATGTATGAAATTTTAAAAGATAAATGCGATGCAGTGTGTTTAATTAAGCCACAATTTGAGGCAGGTCCTGAAAATGTAGGTAAACATGGAATTGTTCATGATCATGAAGTTCATGCAAATGTTATTAAACATACCATGGAAGTTGCTCAAAAAATAGGGTTTAATATTTTGAGAGTAGACTATTCACCAATTAAAGGTGGAAAAGGAAATATTGAATTTCTTATTCATTTAGGAAAAGACATAGCAAATCCAGGTCAAGACTTATGGAAAGGTAATCCTTCCGATGTAGTTCAACGTGCAGTTAATGGCCTTTAGGTGAGATAAAATGTTAGTTGAATTAGATATTAAAAATTTTGCAATCATTAAAACTTTAAAAGTTCGCTTTCAAGAAAAAATGACTGTTCTAATTGGAGAAACTGGTGCAGGTAAATCAATTATTATTGATGCAGTTTCTTTGCTCCTGGGAAGTCGTGCACAAAGTGAAATGATTCGCTCGGGTGAAGAAAAGGCTGTCATCACGGGTTTATTTGTGTTAAGCGAACAAAAGGCTCTTATTGAAAGTTTATGTGAAAAATATGGTCTGCCTTTTGAAGATGACCAGCTAATAATTAGCCGAGAATTAACGCATAAAGGAAGAAATGTAGTTAGAATTAATGGGCAGCTGACTACAATCAATGTTTTACGTGAAATTGGACGAAATTTAGTTGATATTCATGGCCAAAATGATCAACAAATTTTGATGGATCAAGATCGACAAATAGATTTGATTGATAATTATGCGGAACCTAAATTTAAGGAAGAATTGCATAGTTATGAAGCTGACTTTGAGAAATGGCGTCATCTTACTTCTCAACTCCGTAAGTTAAGAGAAGATGCTCAAGAAATTGCTCAAAAACAGGATATTTTGGAATTTCAAAATAATGAACTAGAAAGTGCTGATTTGAATGATCCAAATGAAGATGAAAATCTAGAAGAAGAATTTAATGAGCTCAATAACTATCAAAAAATTGCAGATACAGCTAATTATTTTATGCAATTATATGATGATGATGAGCATGGACTAGCTACGTTACTTGGGGATGCCCAAAATGCTGCTGAAGATTTGAGTAATTATGGTAAAAAGTTTGAGAATTTTGCTACTAGTCTTAATGATGGTATTTATTCTTTAAATGATGCTCGTAGTGAACTATCTACTTTAATGGATCAAATGGACTTTGATGAAGAGCGGTATCAATATGTTTCTAGCCGATTAGATACATTGAATACTTTGAAGAAAAAATACGGTCCAACTTTAGACGATGTTTTTAAATTCGCACAAAAGGTTAAAAGTGAACTAAATAAGTTTGAAACTGGAGATTTAGACGAGGGAAAAATCCAAAAAGAACTCGCAATCATTGAAAAAAGACTTAGTCAAAAAGCCCAAAACTTGCATGAACAGAGAGAAAAGATTGCTCGCGATCTTGAAGAAAAAATAAAAAAAGAATTAGCCGATCTGTATATGGAAAAAGCACGCTTTTCTATTAGAATTAATGAGACTAATTCATTTACAAAACTTGGAACTGATGAAGTTATCTTTATGATTGCACCTAATCCTGGTGAAGCTTTGATGCCATTAGTCAAAATAGTATCTGGCGGTGAACAATCACGTTTAATTTTGGCATTAAAAGCAATCTTTAGTCGTGTGGAACCAGTTGGAACCATGATTTTTGATGAAATTGATACTGGGGTTTCCGGAAGGGTTTCAGCAGCAATTGGTAAAAAGATGCATGCAATCGGCCAAGAAAAACAAGTTATTACAATTACTCACTCCCCACAGGTAGCTGCTGCTGGAGATCAACGTTATTCAGTTGTAAAACAAGTTAAAGATGGAGCTACTTATACTCAAGTAGGTCCTCTTACGCAAGAAGAAGCCATTACCGCAATTGCTCAGATGATGGCAGGTTCTGATGTAACGGATGCTGCTAAAAGAAATGCAGCTGATTTAATGGAGAGTTTTAAAGAATAAAATAAAAAGGACTTCTCAGTTTTGAAGTGCCATAGAAAAGTTAGACATTTATAAAATTTTAAAGATTTGATAATACA
>NZ_PCYR01000018.1:0-36695 GCF_002553805.1 Lactobacillus sp. UMNPBX19 | reverse complement strand
AAAGGAAATCATCGTTCTTTTTTCATGTCTTAGGAATTAGTTTTTTCCCAGACACTTTTTACTTTCCTTTTCCATTTTCATAGGCGAGAATTTTACTTGCTAAGGAAAATTTTTTATCTAAGTCTTTTAAATAAAGATCATTTTCATTTTTACCAACATTTTTATTAAATAAGCCCTGCGCTTGTGTATCAGGAATTCCTTCACGCATTTTTTCTATTCTTAAACTACATACTACCGTTGGTACATTCGATAATACTTCGACTAATTTTAACCATAAATCATCTACTGTAATGTAGTGCTTAATATAATCTAAATTAAACAATAGCTTTTTATCTAATAGATGAGGTGGGTATAAAACGCTGCCAGCCCCCGTAGCTAATAATTTCATCGATGACTGTTCACACTTTTGACTGCACCAATTCCAATCATCATATGCTTTAATCGATCCATCATCATTAAAAGTTATTTCATGTGCTCTTCCCGTGACAATACATTTCGGAAATTTTAAGTACGTTTTATATAATTCTGATAGCATTTCTTTGTAGTAAATAACATCATCATCTACTGTAACAATAATATCGTCAGGAAACTCTTGCATAGCATAATAATACTTTTTATGTGGTTTTAAATCTAAGGGAACAAAGCGATATTCAATACCCCTATCGCGTAATTCAAGAAGAGATGATGGAAGATGACTTTCTTTAATATCATCAGTCAGATAAACTAAAATTTTATCGGCTTTTTTAGTCTGATTAAGCAAACTTTTAAGGCAAATAGATAGTGTATTCAACCTATCTCCATAGCTTGTCAAAGAAACAATTAGCCGAGGATTCAATGCCTTTTTCATACTGCTCATTCCTTTCAGTTTAATATTATTAATAATTATCTCTTGATAGCGTTTTATAATAAATTAATATGCTCATTATTTACTATTTTTAAGACCCAACTTATAAACAAAACAAAAAAAGCTACAATCAGAAATGATTGTAGCTCAACATGATCTTAATGAAGAAAAATAAATTGTTACACTTCTTAAAGGAGAAGTTTTCGGATCAGTCATCTACATCTTAGTCCATTTTTCTTCTATTGTTAAATCCAAATCTTTAATATAACAAATATCGGTTCAACTTATCTAATGAGCAGCTTTCTTTGCTTTAGCATTAACTCTAATTAAACTAGCAATTTGATCAATATCTGCATTATTTTGGGCAATAATCAGGTCTTTGTTTGAACGTGGATAATCAATCACTTGACCATGATTGGCAGCAAAAGCTTGTAAAAATAATTTACTGCTTCTCCCATTTCCCTCTCTAAAGGGATGAAGATAATTTAATCTATCCAGTAAAAAAGCATAGTCAACATTTGCAAGTTCTTTTTTAGAAGACAATTGTTGTATCTTTTCTTCTATTTCTTCAATTCCAAAATTAATACGAGAATACTCTAAAAACTCTGTCTCTCCTTTAACTAATTCATAGTCTCTAATTTGACCAGCCCAATCGTAGAGCCAGCCAAACATAATTTTATGAATTTTTTTCAAATCTTCAACACTAGTGATTTTTTTATTCTTTCTCAAAAAAGCCACGGCGCGAATTCCTGAGCTTAAGTATTCTTTTTGTGCTAATTCTGCCGCATCAGTAATATTGAGTTTATTTTTAAGCGTACCATTTGGGTAAAGAAATTTTTGACGATACCATTCAGAATCCTTTACGGCCTCATTCATTTTCTTCACCCCAAATCCGATCAATTTCACTTTTAATCTCCTTAGATGGATTAATCGCCTCATCAAGAAGCATTAAAATATCCTCTTCATCTGGTTGCCAACCCTCTAAGTGTTCACTTTCTACAACAAATCTAATTTGTTCATACATTTCTGGATCTTCAATATAAATGCCTTGAATCATTTGATTAGTGTCATTAATTTTCAAAGAATAAACTGGATCAAGTAATTCCAGTAAATCTCCTGGTCGCATATTTAAAGATGACGATAATGCCGATAAAATTGCGCTTGACCAATTATCTGGATTCTCATTAAGTGCTTCTTCTAAATCTTTTTCCATTAAAGAATTACTTTGTGAAATATCCTTTAAGGTTAAATGATGATTTGTAAGTAAAATTGATATTTTTGATAACATAATTGCCCTCGTTCATTTTTACCTTACTATTATTTATATATTTTAAATCAAAATTAGATTTTTCACTAAAAAATTACATAAAAAATAGAGAATTAGCACCTTTAGAATTACTAATTCTCTATTTTCATAATTAATCTAAATTCTATTATTCAACTGTAACACTCTTAGCCAAGTTACGTGGTTTATCTACATCAAGGCCCTTATCTTTTGATGCATAATATGCAAGAAGTTGAGCTGGCACAACAGTTAATAAAGCAGACATATAATAGTTAATTTCTGGTAAAACTACATTGTCCCCTTCTCTAGCAAAGTCTTTACCAGCAATAGTAACAACGTTAGCACCTCTAGAAACAACTTCTTGAATATTTCCACGCGTTAAATCAGCAGTTGCAGGATCATTAATTAAGGCAATTACTGGGGTATCTTTTTCAATAAGAGAAATAGTACCATGCTTTAATTCGGCTGCTGCAAAACCTTCAGTTTGAATATATGAAACTTCTTTAAGTTTTAATGCTCCTTCTAAGGCTACTGCATAATCAATTCCACGTCCAATGTAGAAAGCATTTCGAGATTTAATTAGGTATTTATCAGCAATCTCTTTTAAACTTTCTTTACTGTCAACAAGTTGCTGCATCCCTTCTGCTGCAATAGCTAAATCATGCTTTAAATTCCAATCTTTAGCTTCTGCTTTATTAAGTGATTCGCCCAACGCCTTAGCCAGAACTGCTTGAACAGCAATTTGGGCAGTGTATGCCTTAGTAGATGCAACTGCAATTTCAGGACCAGCTTCTAAGAGCATAGTGTAGTCTGCTTCTCTTGATAAAGTTGAGCCTTCTACATTAGTGATTGTTAAACTTGGGATATTACGCTTATTAACTTCTTTCAAAACAACACGAGAATCAGCGGTTTCTCCTGACTGAGTTAAGAAAATAAAGAATGGATCCTTACTCATCATTGGGAAGTGATAACCAGCTTCTGATGCCAAACCAACTTCAGTTGGGATTCCAGTATAATGCTCTAACATTGTCTTACCAACTAAACCAGCATGGTAACTAGTTCCAGCAGCGTAAATATAAATACGATCTGCTTTTGAAATAGAATCAATAATTTTTGGATCAACCTTAACATCATCATTTTCATCAAAATAAGTTTGAGAAATTTTACGCATTACGCTTGGTTGTTCATCAATTTCTTTGAGCATGTAAAATTCGTAAGTTCCCTTTGAGGCTGCATTAGGATCAATATCTAATACATGGGGCTTACGTTCAACCTTTTTACCATCAACAGTTTCGATTGTGTAAGAATCTTTAGTAATGTCACCAACATCACCATCTTGTAAATCAACAAACGTTTTGGTTTGATCTAAAACAGAAATTGCATCAGACGCAATAATATTGAAACCATCGCCAAGTCCTAACATCATTGGTGACTTATTTTTAGCAATAAAAACATGCTCTGGCTCAGTGTTATCAACTAAAAGGAAAGCATATGAACCTTTGACTAATTTCAAAGCTTCTTTAAACGCAGAAAAACCATCTAAATTCTTCTCACGAGCAATCTTACTAATTAATTGGACAACCACTTCAGTATCAGTATTAGAGTGGAATTTTACTCCTTGTAAGTATTTTTCTTTTAATTCGGCATAATTTTCAACAACCCCATTATGAACTAGGTAAAAACGCTTAGTTTCATCAAAGTGAGGGTGAGCATTATCCACTGTTGGCTTACCATGTGTAGCCCAACGAGTATGACCAATTCCTACTAATCCTTGTTCATCAGGAGTTAGTTTTTCTTTTAAGTTAGAAATTCTACCAACCGCTTTTGTTAGATATTCGTTTCCATTTAAGTCATTTAAATACATACCTGCAGAATCGTAACCACGATATTCTAAGTTAGTTAAGCCATTTAAAATAATATCTCTTGCAGGTTTTCCAACGACACCAACAATTCCACACATAAGTTTTCTCCTTTGGTATAGTTCATTTAAGTTAAATGGACTATATTTATTTTGCTGTTATACTAGCAATAATAACCCTATTAAAGAAATTGGTCAAGATGTTTTATCTAAAATTGGTCTATATCAAAAGATGAAAAAATTGCACAAAAAAGACGCCCCATATGGAGCGTCATATCAATGATTTGGTGCTCATAAAAAATATATAGACAAGCTTACATTTTTCTTTGCAATCCATTTTATCTTTATTCATCAAATGAAATACGCTACTCTTTCACTTCATTTAAATTAATCACTTTATTAGCCAATTGTTTTATTTCTTCTCTTAGATGATGAGTTACCATTATAACCGTTTTATTCTTCTTCGATAAAATTGCCTTTTCAAGTTTAACGCTAGCAGACTTATCTAATGCAGAAGTTGCTTCATCTAATAAATAAATAGGTGTATCTCGTAGAATTTCTCTAGCAAATGAAATACGCTGCTTCTGTCCACCTGATAATTGCTCTCCCTGATCATTCAATACAGTATCCACGCCATTGGGAAGTTTAGCGATCATATCTTCAAGGCCACATTCATGAATAACGTTATTTATTTCAGCATCAGGTATATTTTTGCCTAGAGTCAAGTTCCACTTTAAAGAAGCTGAAAAGATATAAGGATCTTGTTGTAAATATGATATTTTTTCATGTAAGTCATTGTCTGAAATTGCTGAATAACTTATATCATTCATTTTTATATCACCACTATTATTTCTTAGTAGTCCCGCAATTAAATTAAGAATGGTGGACTTACCGGCAGCTGAATCACCTACCAATATATATTTATTATTAAGCTGGAAATCTAAATTTAAATTTTGGAATAGAGGCTTATCGTTTTTAGAATATTTGTATGAAATGTTGTTAAATTTTATACTACCTAATTCTAAGTTTTTAACTATTTGATTGTTAGGGTTCAAATCAAACCCTGATTTGAATTTCTTCATAATAGGTTTAACTGATTTGAACTCTTGCCAATTAAAACTAATACCACTTAATTCCGCAAAGATGGTACTTGCGAAAAATTGTGCGCCACTGATAGTTCCTACTGGAGTTAAATTATGCAATATTAGTCAACCCGTTTGTCCCAAAATAATTACCTGACTAATAAATGCCAACCCATTTGTGATAGCCTGTGTAACTCCAGCTGCTTTAGCATATTGTACGGTATGCTTTTTAACATCATCTGAAGACTTATTAATTTTCGTTACGATAGTCTGAGGTAAATTAGCAAGAAAAAGAGTATTAAATCCATTTAGTATATCGTTTATTGTATTGACTAAGCGTTCATTAGCATGGGTATATTCCAAGGATTTTTTAGCCAATATTTTTGAGAACAGATTTGGAACGATACCCATAATAATTGTCAAAACCACCACAGTAATTACTAGACTGAAATTGAAGTAGGCTAATGTTAACATTCCAAAGATTATTTCAAATACTTGCCTGACAATCATTAGAAAATCAGTGATACCAAAATTATTAATTGTAGTTATATCATTGGTTAGCCATGAACTATAGGTAGATACAGTTTGCTTATGAAAAGTAGCGTAATTAGATCTTGATAATTCAGTAGCGATATCTTTTCTAATTAACTTATCTACATTTTGTGAGAATCTAGCTTGTTCAATATTAACCAAACAATTTACTATTGCGTAAACAATGTAGGCTAATCCCATTACTGCAACCCACATAAAGAATTCATTTGCTCTAAATTTTGCAACAGCACTCAAAGCATTTGCGCTAGAGATACCGGCTAAAGTTAGAAAACCTGCATTAACAACTATTAGAAATACCACAAACAGGAATTCCCATTTTAATTTTCTAAAATATTTTAATAATTCCATATATACTCCTTGCTTTATTAAATTTTAATTTAAATAATAAATATAAAATTAAAATAAATCAATATTTTTTAACAAAAATAAAATAAAAATTACACCATAAAATCTACTTAAAATTAATCTATTGATGAGTAATTGAGAATATTAAAAGTTCAATTATTAGAAAAATTATGTCATAAACGAAAGCCCGATAGCACAAATTGCACTAAATGGTCAAAAAAGTATTACTTTTTGTAGAAAACCGGTAATACTTTTTAGAATTCCTTGTATCTCTTTGCTGTAGTTTAAATGTAGTATATTTAAAGCTTATTGCAAAATCACTGATATAGTTCTTTTAAAAATAGTTCCATCAACTTAAAGAAAGTAACAAATAAATTAGCTTGGGGGTCATTTTGGGGGGTCAAATAAAAAATTGCACAAAAAAAGACGCCCCATATAGAGCGTCATATTAGTGATTTGGGTGAGATTCGAACTCACGACCCACGGTTTAGAAGACCGTTGCTCTATCCAGCTGAGCTACCAAACCAATTCCTTAACAGAACATATTCTAGTATAGGGAAAAGGAACTTATATGTCAATTACTTTTTTGAATTTTTTTTGATTTTAATTTAAATTTTTTATCTACCCCACCTTTAGGGATATAAAAATAAGGAATAGCAGCTGATATTTGCCATTCCTATTCCTCTAAATTAACTTATAATGCTTGCATGCATTAAAGATACCGTCTGCGTCAATATCAGTAGTTACATAGTCTGCAATGCGCTTTACTTGCTCTTCGCCATTCCCCATTGCAACTCCAATTTTAACAGCTTTTAACATTTCTAGATCATTTTCGCCATCACCAAAAGCCATTGCATCTGCTAAAGTTTGACCTTGTAGTTCTAGGTACTTTTCAATACCAGCTAATTTACCACCATCTTTTGAGATGATATCTACTGCATATTCATTCCACCAACTTAATTTACAATTAGGCAAATCATTCACTAAATTCTTTAATTTTTCTCGTTCTCCATATGCAATAAATTGATAGACTTTTTCTCCGTGATATTCACCAATAGGTGCAACTTTACTTGAAACAGCTTTTTGAGCAGCTACCACCTCATCAGTTACAAAATTAATATATGGACCCTCTTTACCAATCGTATTAATTGGAACAGTTTTTTCTTTAATTAATTGGACCATTTTTTCAGTATCCTTCTCATCAATTGGATTACCGAAAATTTCTTTTCCATCTCCATCTAAACAAAGTTGACCATTCATTGTCAAATAACCATCAAATTTCAAATCCTTGACTGGTAATTTTTTCAATTGACTCATATCACAGCCTGTAGCTAGCACTAATTTATAGCCATTTTCATGTAAAAGCTTAAGTGCCTTCCTAGTACTTTCTGGAACGCTATCAGTTTTATGAGAAACTAACGTCCCATCCACATCAAAAAATATTGTTTTTACCAAATCCTCTCACCTCTATCTTTTCAATTATATCAAAAATGCGCTTTCAAAACCGAAAGCGCATCTTTTAATTATTTATTTTTCAAATTTTAGTCAACAGCTTTAGCAATTGCAGCGTTAACAGCAGACTGTTCTTTCTTAACTAAGTTAACCTTAGTTTCAATTACCTTAGTATCCATCTTGATTTCACGAGTTAAGCCTGGAGTATTGATCTTTGGTTCAAAGAAGTCTTGGAATTGATTCAATCTTTCTTCAGTATGGAAAATATTTGCAGTTACAGTAATAAAGGTTGCAAATTCCATATCTCCACCTACAGTTGCTTCAAGCCATGGCCATTCTAATCTAATCCAGTTCCAAGCTTGTTCTTGACCAAATGGATTAGCTAAAACATTACGGTACCATGCACGTAAGTCTTGTGGCTTAATAATTTCAGAATTTTCAAAGTCATCAACAATTGCATCAATGATTTCAGGCATTTTAGTTGAAGTAATACCAGCACACAAGTCTTGCTTCAAACTTGCATCAGAAGTTTCTTGATACTTCTTAAGAAGTTTATCAAATAAAGTCATGTTACCAAAGTTCTTAACTTCGTTAACCAAAACAGCACTTCTAATATCAGCGGAAATACCCTCTAAGTTATCCGAATTTTCTGAATAAATAGTGTGTAGACCGTTAATTGTCTCATCATTACCAGCATATAAGGACGCTGCAACAACATATGGTCTAGTTAAATTATCATCATTAGATTCACCAGCTTTTGGAAGTAATCCTAGACGCTTAACTTGTTTTTCAGAAAGTAAATTATAAAGCCTCTTTAGATCCTTTTCTTCCTTAGAATCTGGAGTTACAAAATTACGTAAAGTAGTCATAATTCTGTATAAAGCATTGTTTACAATTGGTGAAGTAGAATCTGCAAATTTAGGAAGAAGTGGAACAATGTCTGCATAAGACATATGACCGCCTTCTGCTAATAATCTGAAGTCTTGTAGTAGCTGTAATTTATCAACCGCATCTAATTCATCAATGTGGTTCAAAATATCATCAAGTAAGGTCTTATCATATTTAACAATGAAGTCTGAATTGTTGCCTACATTTAAACGGAATGGAACACCGTTGTCAGCAATTAAATCAGCATAGTCACCAACAACTAATTTTCCATCCTTCATAATCTTTGGAACAGCAGCATAGTTTGAATTTAGTGGAATTTGCCACTTACGTCCTACTTCCTTACCTTCACCGATAAAGAATTGTTTTTGAGTTAAAACTAACTTACCATCTTCAACTTTTGCATTTACTACTGGGTAACCTGGTTGTTCAAGCCAAGAATGCATAATCGCACCAATATCTAAGTCGCTTGCTTCTCCAAGCGCCTTCCATAAATCATCCCCAGTTGCATTACCATATTTATGAGCAGCAAAGTAGTTCTTCAAACCTTTACGAAGAGCTTCATCTCCTAATAAGGCACGAACCATTACTAACATTCTTGATCCCTTTGCATAAACAATGGCTGAGTCAAATAAGGCATCAATTTCAGCTGGATCATTAACCATAACATGAACAGATTGAACACCGTCTGTTGCATCCCTTTGGAGAGCTGCTGGAACTTCTGAAGTTTGGAACATTTCCCAAATCTTCCAATTTGGTTCTAAGGCATCAATAGCCACATATTCCATCATATTAGCAAAACTTTCGTTAAGCCATAGATTATCCCACCACTTCATAGTTACTAAGTCTCCAAACCATTGGTGAGCTAATTCATGAGCAATAACTGTAGCAACTAATTGCTTCATTTCTAATGAAGTATTGTCAGGATCAAGTAATAAGTATGCTTCACGATAAGTTACACAACCCCAGTTTTCCATCGCACCAGCTGAAAAGTCAGGAAGTGCTACTTGATATGAATGTTCTAATGGATATGGAGTTTCATAGAAATCTTCAAAGAATTCAATTGAACGCTTAGCAATGTCTAAGGCAAAATCTAATTCTTTTGCTTGGTGAGCTCTTGTAGCAAAAACACCAATTTCAACGCCAGATTTTGTCTTAGTCAATTTTCTTTGCATATCACCGAAGACAAAAGCAACCAAATAACTAGACATACGTAAAGTTGGTTTAAAGTAGTGAACACCATCTTTAAACTTCTCTTCTGGTTGGTTAGAAATAATACTTTCACCAGGTTTTTCATCAAACTTAATTGCAAGTGCAAAAGTAGCTTTTGCTTCTGGTTCATCAACACATGGGAAGGCTTGACGAGCAAAGGTGGTTTCAAATTGTGTACCAATTAATTGCTTCTTTTCACCATCAACTTCGTAGTAAGAAGGATAAATTCCCATCATTGTATCAGTCAACTTACCTTCGAAGTCAACTTCAATTTTCATCTTACCTACTTTTCCAGCTTCAATATTAATTACTTCATCTTTATCGTTGTAATTAAAGTCAGCCTTCTTTTGATCTACTCTAACAGAGGTAATCTTTAAGTACTTTTGATTTAGTTTGACTAATTCTTCCTGTGCTTCACCGATTACAACAGTCTTACCATGAAATATCTTCTTTTCACGACTAATATCTAAATAGATATCGTAATGTTCTGGATGAAAAGTTTCATAAAAGCGTTTTACTTCTGTCATATTTTGACCTCCAATATTTAACTTCTCAACTATTTATTATAAGAAATTAAAATCTTACTTACCAGTTTTTGGATTAAATTAAAAATAATTTAGTCTATCCTACATAATTTAAAATATTGTTTCATTCTTCTTTTATTCAATTAAAACTAGTAAAATAAAAATTAAGAGAAAAGACAAAAAAGGAGTGCTTTTTATAATGAAATATAATCAATATGGTTATTTAAAAACAGACTTTGACCAAATTGTTAAAGAACTACAATCTATTAACTTCTTACCTAATGATTGGAAAGAAAATAGTTTTTCTGGCCTTTTAGCAACGTTAGTTGAAAACTCCATTGCTGAAGCCAAAACTTATGGTGCAAAAGAAGCTAAATTAGCAGAATTTGCAGTTAGTGATCATAAAAATTTAAAAGATTTTCTAGCTGAAAATCCTAATTCAATTTCACGTAACCAATTTTATAATATTGCCCTGCAATTACTCGGCTATCATGTTGGCTACGATTATGACTTAAATGATCCACTAGCTCGGATGAAGGCTAATTCTCTTCCTTACACTGATCACGAAGAAATTAATCGTAATGAATTAGTTAAAGTCTTCTACCGCCTACTTAACACTCGAGCTAAAAATGGCCAAACTTTCATTGATAATATGGCTGGTAAAGGTTACTTCACCCAGTTTTATGGTAATAATAAATTTATGTACTTTAATGGTAAGTCACTCCCAGTTTTTGATATGAGTAAGGTTATTCGTGAAGTGGTTTATGTTGAAAGTGATCTTGATACTGATGAAGATGGCAAACCTGATTTACTTCAAGTCACAGTCTTTCGTCCTTATCAATCAAACAACTTCAAGTTCCCTGCTCTCTATACAGCAGATCCATACTTTGGCGGAATTATTGCTAATGAAAAACGAAACCACAATGTAGATGTCAATCTAGAAGATGCTACTAAAAGTACTTACCCTAAGTATGAAGCAATGCCTACTGCTAAAGCTCAAAAGCCTGCTAGTGAAGATCAAGCCGCTACAGAAGAAGCAGTACATAAAGCAGCCTATTCGCTAAATGAATATTTATTAGCACGTGGATTTGCAAATGTTTATGCTGGTGCCATTGGAACACGCGGTTCCGACGGTTTAAGAATTACTGGTGCACCAGAAGAAACTGAAAGTGCTAAAGAAATTATTGAATGGCTCCATGGTGACCGTATTGCCTATACTGACAGAACTAGAAAGCATGAGACAAAAGCTTCCTGGTGTAATGGGAATATCGGAATGACTGGTCGTTCATACCTTGGTACTCTTCAAATTGCAATTGCTACTACAGGGGTGAAGGGACTTAAAACTGTAGTTTCTGAAGCTGCAATTTCTTCTTGGTATGATTACTACCGCGAGCATGGCTTAGTCATTGCTCCCGAGGCTTGCCAAGGAGAAGACTTAGATATGCTGGCTGAAACTTGTCAGTCTAATCTTTGGGATGCAGGTGATTATCTAAAAATCAAACCTAAATATGATGCAATGCAAAAGCGTCTTTTAGAAAAATCAGATCGTGAAACTGGCCAATATTCTGATTTTTGGGAGGCTAGAAATTATCGCCACCACACTGATAATATTAAATGTTCTTGGATTTCAGTTCATGGTCTTAATGACTGGAATGTTAAACCTAAGAATGTTTATAAAATTTGGCAAAAAATTTCTAAATTACCAATTGCACATAAACTATTCTTACACCAAGGTCCGCACTACAACATGAATAATCTTCTTTCCATTGACTTTTCTGATTTAATGAACCTCTGGTTCTGTCATGAATTGTTAGGCATTAAAAATAATGCTTACAAACAATGGGAAGATGTAATGATTCAAGATAATCTACAACCAGATATCTGGCATGAAAAACCAACTTGGAATAATGAATTAGGTAAAAAAGAAATTTACTTCCCAGATAAGAGTGGCAGCCTCTTAAAAGATGACGGAGAAGATAATGATAAAGTTTCATTTACAGACCAAGGTGGAAAAATCTTTAAAGAATCTAAAATTTCTGAAGGAAAATGGCAGTACGACTTCATTTCTGGAGAAGAAAAATGGCTTGATCAACAATTGCGCTTTGTAACTGATGAATTCATTCATACTGTTACAGTAGTTGGTCGTCCTAAGATTAAAATGAGTGTTTCTACCTCTCTTCCTAAAGGCCAAATTTCCGTAGCTTTAGTTGATCTAGGTACTAGAAAACGCCTCACTCCAATTCCTAAGTCATTTAATGATCAAATTCAAGAATTGGGTTATCGCTTCGGCACCGAGGTAATGAAGGAATTCGTTCCTGATAAAGAAACTAAGGCTAAATTAATTACTAAAGGTCACATGAATGTTCAAAACTATGCAGATATGAAACATGCCGAAGAAGTTGAACCTGGTAAATTCTATGACTTAGAATTTGAACTACAACCTACCTTCTATCGTTTACCAGCCGGTGCACGATTAGGCTTAATCATTTACTCAACTGATCAAGGAATGACGAAGCGTCCATTAGAAGAAGAAACTTATACTATTGATTTAGATAAGACACAATTGATTTTTCATGAGATGTAATTAGTTGATGATACTAAGGCTTAACTTCTAGTTAAAGAAAGGAATAAGACAATATGGAAACTTCAAGTTCAACAATGTATTGGATATTATTTTAAATAATAATATTTTAAAATTTACAGTACGCAAAAAGCAGCTAGTCTTCAAAAAACGAAAACTAACTGCTTTTTCTTATTTTGCTAATTTCAAAATTACTGTAAAGATAATCATATCATCTTTATGACTAACATGAATTTTCCCATGAAATGTGTGAACAATCTCTTGCGCCATTGCTAATCCAATTCCAAATCCTGATTGCTTTGAATTGTGTGATTCATCTTCTCTATAGAAGCGTTCAAAGAAATGTGAATAATCTTTTCCTTTTCCTTCTTTATAAGTATTAGCAACCTTTAAGATGGCATTTGTTCCTAGCCTTCCTTTAGTTAAGGTTACCTGCACTTTCCCATCTTTATCGCAATATTTACGTGCATTGTCTAGTAAGATATTAATCAGTTCACTTAACACATTTTTCTCTGCCTTAACATATAAATCTGGCATAATCATTCCACTATATTTAAGATTATTTTTTTGCATTACAGACTTAAAGCTATTAACATTCTTTTTAACAATTTCAGAAAAATTCACTTTATTTAGGACCACTTCACCAGTTTCACCAGTTCGAGCTAGTGCAATTAATCGGTTAATTAGCCTTGTTAATCGATCAACTTGTTCCTTGGTGCTTTTATTCCATTCAGAATTATTACCTAACATCTCTTCCATTTCGGTATTAGCAGCAATAATGGCCAAAGGAGTTTTTAATTCATGACCAGCATTGGTAATAAACTCACGTTGTTTACGATACGTTGTAATAATTGGACCGATTGCCTTTTTAGAAACAAAAATCAATACCAAGGCAAAAACAATCAAAGCCCCAATTCCTAAAACAATCGATACCCTAACTAGGAGAGAAAAACGATGATAAATCAGCGATTCATTTAAATAAACAATAAACTTACGACCAGTCTGATTTTTCCCAACACGATAAGCATACTGATTATTACCAATTGTCACTACGCCATCTGTTGTCTTATCCTTAAAAATTCTCTTACTTGTACTAAGAATTTCAGTTCGTCCAACATCATAAACATTATCATTATTTACTATCCGCGGATTACTCTGCGGAGTCTCAGCAACAGTGAAATAACGGTATTGAAAAACTGCCTCCGGATTATATTCGCCTGCCAAGAAATTTTTATTAATTGGATCTTTTTGATTACCAAAGACTGGTTTAGCATTCCGCGGGGTTAATTGTCCTTGATTGTTCACCAAGGCCGTTAAAACTCGATCCACCTCATTATGACTTTGAGTATAGCTAACTCCCAATAAAGCACCTAAGGTGATTACGAGAACTATAAACAAAGCTGTAATAGACATTCCAATAAATTTCCACCGAAACTTTTGGATCATTTTAGCTCACCTACCTAATTAAGGAAAAACTACCACCTTTTTCACCGACAATCTGAACTGAGCTCTGAATCGACTGCAACTTTTGTCTTAGATAAGAAATATAAATCCAAACGACATCTTCACTAGCTTCATCATCATCTTTCCAAACATGCGCTAATAAATCTGAAGTTGAAAATTCTTTTCCTTCATTAAGCATCAAATAATTCAAAAGTTGAGTCTCTTTACTTCCTAAACGAATTGAATTATGACTGATTAGTTCTTGTTCAGCAACATTTAAAGCCAGGTCTCCTACCTCAACCTCATTAGGTGTATATTGATCGTCTCGTCGTTCTTTTGAACGTAAACGTGCTAGCAACTCTTTCAGTGAAAATGGCTTAGTTAAATAATCATCAGCTCCGCTATCTAAACCAGTTACTCGATCATCAACTTCTGCTTTTGCGGTTAACATTAAAACATAAGTCTTATCGCCACTCTTGCGAATCTCCTTTAGGGCAGTAATTCCATCCATGACTGGCATCATAATATCTAAGATGATAACGTCATATAAATTTTTCCGCGCAAGTTCAACTGCATCCCGTCCATTAAAAACAGGATTCACCTCATAATTGACACTCTGCATTGCAGCTACCAAAACACGAGATAACTGTTCTTCATCTTCTGCAAGCAAAATTTTCATTAAGTTAATCTTCCTCTCTAATTAAATGGCGCAAAGTCTGCATACTTACATCACAAGAAGCTAATTCATCAGCCACTCGCTTCAACTCTTTACCAATCATTTCGGGATTCTTTATCTTGTGCTTATACTTCATTTCATGCTCTAAGCTAGCCCAAGTATCCATAGCTATCGTTCTAAGTTGTACTTCAACATAGTAGTGACCCGGGGTGTTTCCTAAAATATCTTCTTCGGGTCTTTCAACATCTAAAATCATATGATAAGAACGATACCCATTTGGTTTAGCATTCGTAATGTAATCTTTTTGCTTGACGATTTCTACGTCGTTCCATTCCTTAATTAAATCGATACAGGTATAAATGTCATCAATAAAATTGCAAACCACACGAATTCCTACACTATCTCGATTTTCTTTTAGAGCTGATTTTGGGGTTACCGGCAATTCTTTTCGTTGACATTTTTCAATCATGCTTTCTGGCCGCTTAACTCGGCCAATCAAGTGTTCATATAGGCTATCGCCGGTTTTCTCCTGATGAAGTTGATTTTCTTTCCTAAAGTACTCCAACATTTGGTTAAGTAAACTATCTAGCACTGGAGTATAGCCACCATAAATATCCATATTAAACCCTCTTTATTAATTTACTAATATTATAGCAGTCGAGATTTTTTTAATAACTATAATAATGTTAATTTAAAGAATTTTTGCTTTTCATTAGAAAAACTAAGAAAAAGGCAAGATTCCATATTAATAAGCAGATCATAACTCCCAAAATAGAATTTTTAACTAACCATAAAATTAAAGCTCCAATACCAAATATAGTTAAGAGGGTTATTGCTTCAATTTTTTTCAAATCGACATACCTTCTTACTATAAACTTGGTTCACAATAAAAGAGAAATAATAAAGTAAAATCGTAACTACAATTAACCCATACAAAAACTTACGGTCCACATTTTTATTATTTAAATATAGGGCATCTACGGTCATTAACAATACAGAAATCGCAATTGCAATATGACTATACATTAAGACAAATCCTCTACTAATTTGATGATGGTTAATGATCTTATCCGATAAAAGTACATAACTAGCAAACATTAAAACTAGTGATAAAAATAAAAATGCGGCATACATAAGAGGAGTCTTACTATTGAAGTAATTTGCTAAATTAACAATTGCTTCTCCAAACGCAATAATAACTATCAAACTTACTCTCTCCACCAAATGAGGGAAATTAACTCTTTCAGCCTTAAATTTTTCCCATAAAAAGATTGGTAAAATCAAACCAATAATATAAGCAGCAATACAGAAATAAATCCCTATAGAATAACCAAGTATCAACCCTAAAATTACTAAAAAGAACTCTATTCCTAAAATAAATAAGAATTCTCTTTTATCATTAACTTCATTAACCGAAGTGAATAAATATTGGCAAAATATTGTTGCAATCATTACAGCCATCGCAATATTAAAATAGTGAAAGGTTATGCGCCATTCCGTATTAATATTGTTGGCTAAGTAAACTGCTGTAAACATATTTAAAACAAGTCCGGCAATGTCTAAAAAGTTATTCTTGCTGTACCAATTAAAATAAACAACCTGATAGAGCCAAATTTCCATTACTACAACGACGACTAATGAAAACTCTAAAAAAGTAGCTAAAGGAATACCTCCATTAACAGGATGATGTATCATCGCAGTAATTCTAGAAATCGCATATACAAAAACTAAATCAAAGAATAATTCAAACATGCTAACTGGTTTAGCAACTATTTTTCACTTAAACTCTTCCTCAAACTTAATTAGTTTCTATCTTGCCTTATATTCATAAAAAAATCAAAAATGCCCTTAGTCTTATCCGACTAAGAGCAAATTGATAGCTTAATTTTCTAATTCTACATATGTTTTTACACTCTGAGATACTGTTTGATAAACAGTTGAAACATGCAGAGTATGGTCTAAAAAGTCTTGTTTTTCTTCTTGAGACATAGAGCTGTCAAAAGAAACCGTAATCAACATTTCACTAACAACTGACTTTCCATGGCCGAGTTTAGTAGTAATTGCCTGATTTGTTACTTTAAAGTTCTTTACATCTAAATGATGTACATTTGCAATCATCCCTGCAGAAATTGAAATACAAGAGTTAACAGCACCAGCTAAATATTCTACTGGATTCGGGGCAACATTTTTATCACTTGCTGATTCATCAGCCATGAATTTATTTTTCTTTGTTCGATTTTCAATTTGCCAAGGAGTATCAGTTAATCCACTTTTTACTGTATATTTTGTCATTTTTTCTCTTTTCTAAATTAATCCATGTTTTACCAAATAATCATGAGCTACTTTAGCAGGTTTCTCATGCTTAACATTAACTTGATAATTCATCTGCTGCATTTCTTCAGTAGTAATTTTACCAGCCAATTTATTTAAAGCCTTTACAATTTGAGGATTTCTCTCTGCAAATTTTGTCCTCATTAGGGGAGCTCCCTGATATGGTGGGAAGAATTTCTTATCATCATCCAGCATCACTAAATTATACTTCTTAATTTCTGCATCTGTTGTATAGCCATCAACAACATTAGCTTGATTATTAGCAATAGCATGATAGCGAATGCTCGATTCAGTACTCTTAATTGAAGCAAAATCTAACTTATAGATTTTCTTTAAGCCGGGATAGCCATCTTTTAATGAGGTAAAGTCCGGATCAAAGGCTGCATGTACTTTTTTATTTACACGATTTAAGTCACTCATCTTAGTCAAGTGATTGTCTTTAGCAAATTTTTGTGTTGTAGCTAAAGCATAACCATTCTGGTAAGCCATTGGCTTCAGATATTCCATATCAAATTGTTTCTTTAAGTCGCTTCTAGCTTCTACATAAACTTGATTTGGATCATTCCCGGTCTTTTTACCAGTTTTGACTAAAGTTTGTAAAACTGTACCTGTAAATTCAGGATAAATATCAATCTTATCTGTTTGAAGAGCTTTGAATAAAAATGTGGTTCCACCAAAGTTAGGTTTTAAAACCACCTTAGTATTGGGGTCATTCTTTTCGATTAGGTCCTTATACATATTAATCAAAATAGCTGGTTCTGATCCCATTTTTCCAGCAATGGTAATCGTTTGTTTTGGTTCAGCAACATTTTTAGAAGTATTAGCATAATGGTTATACAGGCTACTTCCACCCCAAATTACTAAAGCTAAGGCAATTAGTGCACTTCCTACTTTTAGACGTTTATTATTTTTTGAAATGAATTTTAAAACGCCACTAAATATTAGAGCAAGCAATGCAGATAAAATTGCTCCCATTAAGACTTCAGTATTATTGTTTGAATTAATTCCAACATATATATAAGTTCCTAAGCCTCCGCCACCAATTAAAGCAGCTAAAGTGGCAGTACCAATAATCATAACTAGAGCGATCCGAATTCCTGCTACTATCATCGGCATAGCCATTGGAATTTCTAGTCGCTGTAACTTTTTCCATTTAGTGAGTCCCAAGGCAGTAGCTGCTTCTTCTAGATTTTCAGGTATTTCCGTTAATCCCGAATAAGTATTTTGAAATATTGGCATAATTGCATATAGAACTAACGCAATGACTGCTGGCACGGTTCCGATTCCAACAAATGGTAACAGTAAACCTAGAACCGCCAAACTAGGAATTGTTTGAATAATTCCCGCTATTTGAAGTGTAAATTCAGCAGCCTTTTTGTGACCTTTTAAAATAAAAGCCAGTGGAATTGCAATTACCATTGCAATCAGCAAGGCAATCAGAGAAATCTTAATATGAACAAGCGTGGTAGCCCAAATTTGTCCATGTTCAGTTAGTAACATCTGCCATAGTGATTTAATCATGTCCAGCCACCCACTTTAAAAATAAATTCCAAACTCTTTTTGGCTCAATTAAAAATTCACCAAACCTGGTCTCTGCAATAAACAAAGTATCTGGATGGTTAGAACAATCTTTAATTAAATCCTCTACGCTATCAACGTGATAACGAACAAGGGTATCCACTTTAGGATAGAATCGTGGATCTACACCCAATTCGCTCTTCAATAAAATTTCAAGATCAAGTTTCTGATTAATCCGATTTCCTGCAAAAAATTCCTGTACAAATTTGGTAGCCGGATGTCTTAAAATTTCTCTAGGTTTGCCAACTTGCTCTAAAACACCTTTATGCAGAACTCCAATTGTATTTCCTAAACGAATAGCTTCTTGCATGTCATGTGTTACAAACATTACTGTTTTATTGAATCGCTCATGTAAATTAATAAGTAAGTCTTGTAGTTGCTTTCTTACAACTGGATCAAGAGCAGAAAAAGGTTCATCCATTAAAACAACTTCAGGATCCGCTGCTAAAGCCCGAACAATGCCAACTCGTTGTTGTTCACCACCTGATAGTTCACTCGGCATGCGATCACAATATAATTTTGGATCCAAATCAACCGATTTTAATAGCTTTTCCTGTTTTTTTCGCCGTTCTTTGCGATCAACACCTTCTTGCTCCAACACAATTGTAATATTTTCACCAACAGTTAAATTTGGAAATAAACTAGCTGTTTGCAATACATACCCAGTCTTTTCCCTTAGTTTACGCAAATTATATTCTTTTATTGGTTTATCATTTAGAAGAATTTGTCCCTTTGTTGGTTCAATAAGCCGGTTAAACATCTTTAGCAACGTTGTCTTTCCGCTCCCACTTGGTCCAACTAAAACAAAAATATCTCCTTTTTTCACTGCGAAAGAAACATCTTTTAAGATTTCTTGTCCATCGTATTTTTTTGAAATATTTTTATATTCAATCATCATTTTACCCTTATAAAAATAGTTATTTATATTTTCTCACTATTTATAAGAACTTGGCAAAAAGATTACATCTTTTTAAACAAAAAAATAAGACTGACGAAATAGTCAGTCTTATAGTTCCAAAGAAGCCTTATTATTTCTTCTTTGAGTTTTTACCTTCTTTTTGTAATTTTTGAGCCATGTTAATAATGTACTCACGTAAATCATCTTTAATTTGAGGGTGAGATAAACCATATTCAATTGATGTTTCAAGGTAACCTTCCTTGTTACCAACATCATGACGTTCACCATTAAATACATGAGCGAATACTCGTTGAGTCTTGTTCATAGTATCAATTGCGTCAGTTAATTGAATTTCGCCACCACGACCAGGTTTTTGATGTGCTAAAATATCAAAAATTTCTGGAGTTAACAAGTAACGACCAATAATTGCGTAGTCACTAGGTGCCTTATCAATGTCTGGCTTTTCAACAAAGGCCTTAACGTTAATTAAACCAGGTTCAATTTCGCTATCTGGATCAATAACACCATACTTAGAAACTTCTTCATGTGGTACAGGCATAACAGCAATAGTTGATGCATGAGTCTTGTCATAACGATCGATCAATTGCTTAGTTAGTGGAACCTTGTCATCCATCAAGTCGTCACCAAGCATAACAGCAAATGGTTCATCCCCAACGAAGCTACGAGCTCTTAAAATCGCATCTCCTAAACCAGCTGGGTGTGGTTGACGAGTGTAGTAAAGGTTAACACCTAAGTTAGTAATTGATTGGGTTAAGTGTAAAAGATCAGTCTTACCCTTTTCTTCCAAATCTTGTTCTAGTTCTGGGTTAGCATCAAAGTGATCTTCGATAGAACGCTTGTTTTTACCAGTAACGATCAAGATATCTTCAATTCCAGATTTTTTAGCTTCTTCTACAATAAATTGAATTGTTGGTTTATCAACAATCGGTACCATTTCCTTAGGCATAGCCTTAGTGGCAGGTAAAAACCTAGTACCTAATCCAGCTGCTGGAATAACTGCTTTTCTTACTTTCATTTTATTCTCCTCACAAAATAAGCTTTCCTTAGTGTATTTTACCAAACTTCTAGAAACTTATTTAGACAATTTACTATTTTTTTCTAAAAATTCTCAAAATCGGGCTACGACTGTATTCAATTTTTCTACCTTTTAATTCATCCCCTGTGGCATTAAGACAAATGCCAAGCAAAAGTAAAAATGAACCTACATTTAGCCATAACATAAAGATTATAAAAGAACCTACAATTCCATAGTTCTGCCAGCGCGTTCCGAACTGCCTCAAATATAAACCAAAGAAATAGGATAAGGCGCTCCAGCTCACTACAGTAAACCATACTCCAGGCCATACAATGCGCTTTTGTACAGTGATGTTGGGAATAACATAGTTAATATACAAGTTTATAATAACCATAACCAAAATTATAATCGGCCAACGATAATTTTCCAACTTATATACCCACCACAAGGATAGATTAAAAATTGGAGCCAAGAATTCCATAATCTGTCTACCAAAGGTAACAACAAAAATTATTATTGAAAAGCCAACTACCAAAATCACAGAGAGAACAAAAGTAAACGTTCTAGCAAGTAAATAGTTCCACCATGACTTACCTTTTTCTTTTTTATCAACGCCATAAATTTTATTTGCTGCTAAGCGAATTGAATTAACTAAACAACTTAAAGACCAAATAGCAATCACAATACCAAGAGAAATAAAACCACTGGAGTGTTTTTTCAATAAAGCATTGATAATTGGCATAATTAGACTTGAAACCTGAGATGGAAAAATCAATTCAAGATAGCGAGCAATTGGCTCAGTGTCGATATTAAGCAAAGGTAAAACATTTCCAATAATAATTATGATTGGAAAAATACTTAATAGCACATAATAAGCAATAATAATTGAAGTCTGATTTATCTCGCCTTGGCTAATATATTTAGATAATAACTGAAAAAACTCTGTTATACGGTTTTTAGTCTGATTGAGAAAAGAATTCATGGTCTTACTATCTATTAATCTTCATCCAAAAAGTGAGGAAGATATTTTTCATAGCCATCATATGGCTTTTGCAAAGTTAAGATCTTTGGTCCATCTGGAGTAATTGCAAAAGTATGTTCAAATTGAGCTGCCTTCGAACCATCTGGAGTTGCATAGTAAACCCAATCATCATTAGGATCTGATACAGTTTTTTGTTCGATTCTCCAGTCTCCACCAGCTTCAACCATTGGTTCAACTGTAATAGTCATTCCTTCACGTAAACGCAAACCATGACCTGCCTTACCCCAGTGAGGAACTTCTGGATCTTCATGGATAGATGGTTGAATACCATGGCCTACAAGTTCACGTACATCACCATAGCCATTTTCATCTTCAACATAATTTTGAATAACGCTACCAATATCACCAATACGATTTCCAACAACCGCTTGATCAATTCCCATGTACATTGCTTTCTTAGTAACGTCCATTAATTTTTGGTCTTCAGCAGAAATTTCACCAACACCATAAGTAGTACATGAATCAGTTTCGTAGCCATCAACGTTGCAAGTAACGTCAACGCTGACTAAGTCACCCTCTTTTAGGATCTTATCTTTTCTAGGAATCGCATGAGCAATTTCATCGTTTACACTAATACAAGTTCCATACTTATATCCTTCAAAACCTTGTTCTGAAAGACGACCACCATGTTTTTTCATAAAATCTTGAGCAAATTCTTCAATTTCCCAAGTTGAAATTCCAGGTTTAATAACATCACGTAAACCCTCAAACATAGCTGCTAAAACGCGACCAGATTTTTGCATCCCTTGCAACTCACGCTTTGATTTAATTGTTATCATTAAAAAGTCTCCTTTTTTAATTTATATACTCTTAGCATACCTTAAATAGGTATGATTTTGTAGTTATTAAGAAAGTCTCAACCATTCATTGTAAAGCTTTTCTTAAATAATTTCTCTTAAGATTTACAAACTTCTATACTTCTTTAGTATAATAAGAGAAAACGTTATAGAAAGAAGTTTTTTGCATGAAAGCACAAATTGTCTTTGCCAGCATGACTGGTAATGATGAAGATATGGCAGAAATTTTAGAAGAAAGCTTACAAGATGCAGGTTTTGACGTAGAAAATATTGACGTCAGTTTTGCAGATGCTAGCTCTTATCTTGATGCTGACCTTTGCGTGATGATTACTTATACATATGGCGAAGGCGTGATGACTGATGAATTAAAAGACTTTTATGACCAACTAATCACACTTGACCTATCCGGTAAAAAATTTGCTGTAATGGGTTCAGGAGACAAGACCTATAAAGATCACTATTGTGAAAACGTAGATGATTTTGAAAAAGCATTTATTAAATGTGGCGCTATCGAAGCAGCAAAACCAGTTAAAATAGAAAATGCAGTCGATGATGAAGACATTGCCTTAATTGATCAAGCTACTGAAGAAATAGTTGAGGCATTTAATGGCTAAAAATCACCCTAAAAGGAAGGGACAAAAGATTACTCACGAGCAGTTAAGAGAACTCGGGAGTAAATTGGTTGCGAGACACCGAAATTTTTATGTTTATGTTATCTTCGGTTTTCTAGCAGCCGTTATCAATATTGCCTGCTTTCTTTTATTGCATAATATTTGGAAAATGCCTGTGATTTATGCCAACACAATCGCATTTATTATTTCTAATTTAGCCTCTTTTTCTTTTAATAAACATGGTGTATTCATCCAAAATGTCGATAAAAAGCATGGAGTAGTTTACCAAATTTGTTTATTCTTTATCTACCGAGTCATTAGTTTAGTCCCGGATAACTTAATTATGCTAGTTGGTATTTCTTGGCTTAATTGGAATGCATTTTTTGTAAAAATAATCGATCAAATTTTAGTAGGTATTTTCAACTATTTAACTACCAAATCAATTTTTCTTAATACTAGTGGTAAATTTGCTAAAAAATTTAAAGACTACTTTAATAAAAAGTTAACTAAAAAAGCTCCATAAAAATGGAGCTTTTTTAGTTAAAATCAACTGGTTTTTGATTATGTTCCTTGTCAAAATAATAAGCAATTGCATCCATAATCCGATCAGCTGCTTTTCCATCCCCATATGGATTTTTTGCATTCGCCATTTCAGTATATGCTTTTTCATCTTCAAGTAAACGTATCATTTCAGCACGAACCTTATCTACTTCGGTTCCTACAAGCTTTAAAGTTCCAGCTGCAACTCCTTCAGGACGCTCAGTTGTATCACGTAAAACTAATACTGGCTTACCTAGAGAAGGAGCTTCTTCTTGAACTCCACCCGAATCAGTCATAATAAAGTAGCTTTTTTTAGCTAAATTATGAAAATCAACTACATCTAGTGGTTTAATCAAGTGAATTCGCGGATCGTCACTTAATACCTCTTTAGCTACCTTTTGTACACGTGGAGACAGATGAACCGGATAGATAATTTCAACGTCTTTATGACTATCAACTACCTGTTTCATAACTTTAAAGACGCGCCGCATCGGTTCTCCTTGATTCTCTCTGCGGTGCATGGTAACTAAAACAATCTTACTATCTGGGTTAATTTCATCCAGAACATCGTGATGATAATCTTCTTTAACCGTCTGTTCCAAAGCATCAATGGCAGTATTCCCAGTCACATAAATATTATCAGCGAGATGATTTTCTTTAATTAAGTTTTGTTTGCTTAATTTAGTTGGTGCAAAATATAAATCAGTTAAATCATCAGTCATTTGCCGATTCATCTCTTCTGGAAACGGAGAATACTTATTCCAGGTTCTAAGGCCAGCCTCCACATGGCCTAACTTTGTTTGTTCATAAAAAGTTGCTAAGCCAGCCGCAAAGCTAGTTGTTGTATCCCCATGAACCAAAACAATGTCTGGTTGCTCTTTTTTTATTACTTTAGCCATATCAAGCATTACTTTTGAAGTAATATCTTCTAATGTTTGATTTTTATGCATGATATTAAAATCATAGTCAGGTTTAATTTTAAAAATATCTAAAACCTGATCCAACATTTCACGATGTTGAGCACTTACGACTGTTATCTCTTCAAAACGATCATCTTTTTTTAGCTTCAACACTAACGGTGCCATTTTAATAGCTTCTGGTCTAGTACCAAAAACTGTCATTACTTTTACTTTATTCATAATTTATCCTTACCTTATATTTTGTATCTTCTACTATACCCCAATTAAATTTTCCTTGGTACTATTTGTCAAACTACTTTATACTTATATACTATAAGGAAAGTGAGCAATTTATGTTTAGTTTTTTATCTTTAGCTGCAATTTTAATTACCATTATAGTCTTTTGCCTAGTTTTCCTCTTTGGGAACTCTTACCCACAAAAAACTAAGCATGTTTTAATTGCAATTATTGCAATATTACTAATTATTTTTCTCTGGATTGTTTTAGAGATTTTTATTAACCCATTAAAATATGTTTAAGATGAATAAAAAAGCATTTCTTCTCATTAATTGAAGAAATGCTTTTTTCATGTATGACCCCGGTGAGATTCGAACTCACCTCTACGGTTTAGGAGACCATTGTTCTATCCAGATGAACTACGGGGTCAGGACTAATTTCTACTTTAACATAAAAACTAGTTTTTCACTATCATAAATTTAGTATTGAGGTAAATAGAAATTCCGTTGATTATTATCTTGCTTAGCAATCTTATCTGCCACAAAAACAAACGGCATCCAAATAAGAAGCGCAATTACCATATTAATGAGAGCCAGTACAATAGCACGCCAATCATAATTGCAAGCTAAGAACGGTCCAATAAGTGGCGGCATTACAGTTGGAACAAAAATTTGAACTGGATTGACTAAACCAGCCTGTGTAGCCCAATAAGCTAATGATACGTTTACTAAAGGAGCTACAACAAACGGAATTAAATAGACAGGATTAAAAACAACTGGCAGACCGAAAATAATAGGTTCATTAATATTAAAAATTCCTGGTGCTACAGCCATCTTTGCTATTGTTCGATAATCTTTACGCTTAGAAAACATTAAAATGGCAATAATCAATACCAGAGTTCCGCCTGCTCCACCAAACCATGCAAAAACATTAAAAGAGTCGCGAACCCAAATATAAGGAACATGCTCACTATTTCTAACAGCTGTAACATTAATATTTTCTGGTGTCAGCCACAAAGAATCCATTACTGGAGTTAGCACACTTATACCGTTAATTCCAAAGAACCAGAAGATTTGAACCAAAAATGTAACTAATAAAACAACTCCAAAGCCCTGTCCTAAATTAACCAAGGGTCTTTGAATAGTAGTAAGCAGCCAATTACCAAAATAGGTTCCTGTAAGCCTTTGAAAAGCATAATTAACAAAACCTACAATAAAAATAGAAAGCAAAATCGGGATCAAAGTACTAAATGCAACCCATTCTGCATGCGGCATACTACTATCTACTTTTAGTCTAATTCTAGCCTTATAAAAGGTAATAAATAATGCCGTTCCAATACAGCCAAAGATAATAGCTGTAAATAGGCCCATTGTAGAAAATTGTTTGATATCAAAAGCATTTTTAATATCAACTACATCTCCATCAATGCGCAATTTAACGGAATCACTAATGCTCATTGCAAAAGCAACTAAAGAAGCAACAGAACCTGCAAATCGGTTCACTTCATATGTCTTAGCTAGGTGATAACCCCAAGAAATTGCAAAATAAACCGCAAAAAGGGCAAATGTACCTTCCCAAATGATGTTGTCAATCGCTACTACAGGCTGCATTAAAGAATAAAAAGTATCCCAATGCATTTGTACTTTAGCTGCTCTAATTATGCTATTAAATAGCATTGCAATTGAACCAGCCATTGTAATTGGCAGTAAAGAAATAAAAGTATCTCGCATTGCAACTAGCCAGCGTACTTGAGCTAAACGCGATGCAGGTGGCAAAACATAAGTTTCTAGCCATTTAACTAAAGATGACATTATTTTTCTCTTCTATCCTTTCGAGGATGATATCCTTTATTTTTCTTATTGCGCCAACGCTTCTTTTTATGCTTAGGCTTAATTTCCTTTACTTTCTTCTCTTGAGTTTCTGGCTCTTCTTTTTTTCGTTCTGGCTTTTCAGTCGTTAAACTATACCCTGCAAAATATGCTCTTTGAACTTGGTAAGTATTAGCTAGTAATTTTTTCAAGTCTCTAAAGTCATGATCGTCCCCAAGAGTGACAACAGTTCCTGATTTATTCATTCGGCCCGTTCTACCGCTCCGATGCAAGTAGGTATTTACTTCACTCGGAATTTCAAAGTTAATAACATAGCTAACATCAGGTAAGTCTAACCCACGAGCTGCTAAATCAGTCGCAAATAAAAACTTAATTCGTCCTGCTCTAAAATCACTAAGAATTTTTTCTCTATTTTGCTTACTAGTTTCATTACTTAAAACAGCAAATTTTGTCTTACTATGACTAAAAATTCGCGCAAATCTCATTTCACTTTCTGTACTATCAAAAAAGAGAATACCCTTGAACTTATCTAACTTTGCCAACCGCTGCAAGAACTGCATTTTATATTCATTTGAGACTTGTAAAAAGTAATGTTTAACTTCAGATTTTTGCTCTGGTCGCACATCAATCAGTAAGAAAGTATGATTAAACAAATCTTCGGCATCTTTTGTTATTTCTGACTCTGATGCTCCAAAAAGTAAAATTTGAGCAGTTGAAGATAAATTTTGTCCTAATGAACTCAGTAAATCTAATTTTGTAAATTCTAAAATATCATCCGCTTCATCAATCACCAAGGCATTAATGTCTTGATACTTGATTCGGTTCTCTGATAAAAAGTCAAAAAATCTTCCTGATGTAGCAATTATTATTTCCGGTTTTTCCTTTTTTAAGCGTTCTAATTGTCTTTTTCTATTTCCTGCTCCAACTAATGCAATGGTTTTTAAACCTAATGATTTTGCATAAGGTAAAAGATTATTTCTGGTTTGGATCGCAAGTTCAGTGGTTGGTTCTAAAATAATGCCTCGACCACCAATTTCGGCAATTCGCTCCATTACTGGCAAACCATAAGCTAAAGTTTTACCGGTACCAGTCTTAGCTAAGCCTACGATGCTAGCTCCATTACGAATAGCATCATATGTTCTTTCTTGAATTAAGGTTGGTTCATTTTTATGTTCTTTTTCTAAAACTTGTGTAATTGCGTTTGAATACATTTTATTTCCTCTATTGTGTTCCTTGCTGACCATATAATTGCTCGTACTGTGTATTAGTACCAATATAAGCAAACATAGTTACATCCCGCTCGAGATTATCTATATTTTTAACTCTTCCATTTTGAGTGTAACACCAAAAAGCATAGTGTCGTCTATCTTTTAAACTTGCTCCCGTATATAAAAACCTTGTTCCTTCTGGAAAATAATTATGATAACGGTAGTCACCAGCTATCATTACTCTTTTTCCAAGATTATTTATCATTTGAGCAAAAATTCCCATGCACTTCCAATATGACTTAGTCAAGTGACTAGCAGCTGGCACAATCATAACAGGCAAACTTCCGGTGTTAATTCCAACTTTATTCAAAAAGTATTGGTATTGTTCTTGATTACTCGTTTCATCACTATAAGCAATAATTGTACCAAAGTTTAAGTTAGTTCCTTGAATTTGATCCCGATAAAGTAAGTAATTATCGTCAAAATAAGATTTTCCTTGTGTTGACCTCAAATATACAAAAGAAATACCATTTTTTTCTAACTTATGTAAATCAATGTAATCTTTTGTTTGGTCTAGTTCAATGCCTAATACACTCATATTTGAGCCACGAGGAACAGTTGTATTTTGTCTCATATTAAAGTATCCCCATACTAGTCCTGAAAAAGCTAGAATGAGTAAAATAATAATACTTGGGAAAGTATATTTATGTCGATAACGATGCATTTCAGTCCCTCCATTAGCTATTTTAACGAACTTCTTCTTTCTACACCACTTTCATTAAGATTTAGTATAAAATGATATAATTACTAAAAGTTATAGATATATCGAAAGGAAAGCACAATCTTGAAAAGACAAATTAGCTTTGGTCAAGCCCTAGCTACAGTCGTTGGAACTGTAATCGGTGGGGGCGTTTTTTTCAAAATAGGAAGCATTAGTTATGAAACCGGCACTCCCTCATTAACTCTTTTCGTCTGGATTTTAGCCGGTATTGTTTCCATCGCTTCTGGCCTCACCGTATCTGAAATTGCAGCTGCTCTTCCAGTTACTGGGGGCTCTATCAAGTACATTGAGTATACTTATGGAAAAGTTTGGGGCTTTTTATTTGGCTGGGCTCAAATGCTAGTCTATTTCCCTGCCAATATTGCAGCTTTAAGTGTAATATTTGGGCAACAATTTGTTGTTTTATTTAATTTACCTGCTAAATACGCGACTTTAATTGGTCTACTGCTCGCCATCTTTTTAATGGGCTTAAACTTTATTTCTACAAAATTTTCGACCCGAATGCAATCAGTCATGACTATTCTTAAGGCTATCCCAATTGCTTTAATTGTGCTTTTTGGTCTTTTTAATTCAAGCAAAGTCGATATTAACTTATTCCCTTTAAGCGCTGGGCATAATACATCTTTTTGGACAGGCTTAAGCGGTGGTTTACTTGCGGCTTTATTTGCTTATGATGGCTGGATTAACGTAACTAATTTAGCTGGTGAAATTGAAAAGCCTGAGAAGAATCTATCAAGAGCTATTATCATCGGTCTATCTGCTATTACTTTAATTTATGTATTAGTCAACTACGCTTTTTTGACTGCTATTCCTTTTAAAGAAATTATCGGCAATCAAAATACTGCTTATTTAGCTTCGTTAAAACTATTTGGCAGTTTAGGCGGTAAATTAGTTACTATTGGAATTTTAATTTCAGTTTATGGCGCAATTAATGGTTTTATGCTTACAGGAATGAGAATACCTTATACTTTAGCACAAAATAAAATGTTACCATTTTCCGATAAAATTAGTCGCACTAATGTTAATACAGGTGTTCCTACACTAAGTGCACTAATTATTCTTTTCGTATCTTTAATAATGATTCTACTAGGGACTTTTGATCTCTTAACCAACATGCTTGTCTTCGTCATGTGGACCTTTACCACCTTAATTTCAATTGCAGTGGTAATTTTGCGCTACCGCGAACCTAAACTAGAACGTCCTTATGTTGTTCCTTGGTATCCGATTGTCCCGATCATCTCAATTGGTGGTGGTTTATTCATTGTGATCAGTACTGTAATTAATGAATTCTGGCTCTCAATAACTGGCATCGGTCTAACGTTATTGGGCCTTCCTATTTATTACTATATGAAAAAACAGAATAATCGCCAACAATAAAGCTCATAGATAAAGGGTTGAAACTTCCACTAGCTAAGGAGAAAGTCTCAACCCTTTTTAATTTTATGATAAATATATTTTGAATAATTAACGGTTTAAGTTTGCTTGAATAACTTCTGGTTTTAAAACACCAACATAAGGTAAATTACGATATGCATTTAAGTAGTCTAATCCATAGCCAACTACAAATTCATTTTCAACTTTTGAGCCATAGTAATCTACAACTACATCATCTTCACGGCGTTCTGTTTTATTAAGAAGCGCGCAACACTTTACACTCTTTGCGCCACGTCCAATTAATAGATCCTTCATAAATTTTAGAGTATGACCAGTATCAACAATATCTTCAACCAGTAATACATCTCTACCCTTAACATCTGCTTGAACGTCAATATCTAATCTAACTTTACCAGTTGATTCAAAGCCATCACCGTAGCTTGAAACATCCATAAAGTCATTTTGCATTTTTACATTCATATGGCGTGTTAAATCAGTCATAAAGTATACAGCACCCTTTAGTACCCCAATGACTAATGGAAACTTACCAGCATAATCCTCAGTTAATTGCTTACCTAGTCTTTGACAAATCTCTTCGATGTCATCTTGACTAAATAAAACACGATCAATAATGTTGTCAATATTATCACTATTTTGCATTTTAACCCTCTATATCCTTTTATAAATGCGTTGTTAATAGTAGAATTATAACATTTAATTAGACAAAAAAGCACCTATCTTGAGGTGCTTTTTCCGATTATTTATCTTTTTTTTATCATTTTGATCGCTATTTTCTAAATCATCATTTTCACTGGCTTGATCTATCTTAGAAACGATGAACCAACGCATGAATCCTTGTTCAATGTTTACTAGCTTAAACTTAAAGCCTTCTAAATCAACAGACTCACCACGTTTTAAATTAGGATAGTGTTCCATCATATAACCACCGATGGTAATAATATCACTATCTTCGAATGCTTTCAGCTTAGTATGGAAGTAGCGTTCAAAATCATATAAAGTAGTCTTTCCTGAAACATGGATATTTCCATGATCATCGCAGACAATATATTCGTCTGAAACATCATCGATTTCATCCTTAATTGATCCGAAGAGTTCTTCATAAATATCTTTATCAGTTACAATTCCACTTGTTCCACCATACTCATCAACTACTAAAACAATTGGTGTGTGCTTTTTAATCATTAATTTCAAAATATCTTGAATTAACATTGATTCAGGCACAGTAATAATCGCTCTAATAATTCTAGTAATCGGAACATTAGGATTTTCCTGATCTTGACTTACGATATCATAAGCATAAACGTATCCTACAACATCATCTTTATCATTATCACGCACAACTGGGAAACGGCTAAAGCCATCTTTAATATATTTTTCTAAAGCTGTTTTTACATCATCAGTCGCATTTAAAACTTGAAGTTGAGTACGGTCTGTCATGATATCTTTAGCAACTTTATCATTTAATTCAAAAGCACGTTCCATGTACAAAAGATCGTCTTTATCAAGTGAGCCACCAGTTACAGCGTTACGAGATAAACGTAAGATTTCAGATTGTGAATAAACTTCACTTTCTTCATCAGCTGACTGCATCCCTAATAAATGAAGCAATCCATTAGCACTGTGGTTAAGTAACCATACAAATGGATATACAATCATATGGAAAGCAGCTAAAGGAGTAACGACTGCCATTAAACACTTAACGGGCATGTCAATAGCAATATTCTTAGGAACAATTTCAGTTACAACAACCTCTAAATAAGTTAGCAATACAACACCTAAAGTGGCTCCTAATACTCCGCTAGTCTTTGCTCCAAACCAAGGTGTCATTTTAAACGCATCAGTCAATAGTTCTTCAATAGTTCCTTGACCAATCCAACCTAAAATAACACCAACTAAAGTAGTACCTACTTGAGTGGTAGACAATGACTCATTCAAATTATGAACCATATGTAGAGCACGCTTTAGTTTTTTAGGGTTGCCTTGACCGTTTGCCAGCATATCTTCTAGCTGACTCGATCTAGTCTGCACTAAAGCAAATTCAGCAACAACAAAGAAAATTGCAATTAAAAACGTTATGAAAATAACAATTAAATTAGTAGTTATAGTACTTGTAGACAAGTGATCTTCACCTTTTTTATATATTAAATAATTATATCTCTATTTTAGCATTATTTTGCTGAATCAGGGATCCAGTTTGCAACTAATCCGGGATGATTATAATTTTCTTCAATATTACTTGAAACTTGCTTGTTATAAGAATCGGCTGGTAGTTCTACTTTATCGCGTAAATTATGTTTTAAATCAATAAATCCTAACTTCAAAAACTTCTTATTTCTAATCTTAAAATGATAGCCTGTAAAGTAAGCTTTACTTCCTGGAATTTTTTTACAATCTGCCAAGCTGAACTTCATTACTACATCATTTAATTTAATAAAGGCATAATAATCATTTTTACCAAGGTAGGTAACTTCTTGCCTCACTGGTATCTTTTTATAAACGGAAGGTAAATGAGACGGAGTCTGAATATCAGCCACATATTTAAACGCCTCGATTTCTTCTGGATCATAATATTTATTAGAAAAAATCTGAGCATCGTATTCTCTAACCATTGCCGTCAAATAGTGATTTTCTTTGACATATTCTGTTGATTCCTTATTTTTAAAATAAGCTATCCCCAGAAAAGTTACTAAAAATGCGGTTGTCACCCCAAATAAAGTATAAGTAATTTTATTATGTACGCATAAAAATGGAATTAATCCAACAAATAAAAAAATTGTTCCTAGAATTAAAATATAGCCTGGCAATGTATAATTAAACCACTTATCCCAATTAGCCCATTGCTCAGGAGAAACTAATAACATCATTCTTCTTCTCCTTTATTTTTATAATTATGTCATATTTTAATATTATTTTAAATAAACAAATAAAAAACTCTTAAAGAATTCTATCTAACAAATTAGCTAGACTTTATTTCTTCAAGAGTTTTTAATTAGAGATCTTTTTTAATCTTTAAAACTTCATCTAACGGTACACGTTTAGACTTATATTTATTGATTGTTGCCTTCTTATTCGGATATCCTAAACCAATACCAATTCCAATTGATTCATCTTCTGGTATATCCAAATATTTTCTTATTACATCTGGGTACTTAACAAAAGCATGAGCCGGCATTGTACTTAAACCACGATTATTAGCAGCTAACATCAATGTCTGCGAAAACGCACCTAAGTCAAAAATTGACCAAGCTGGAGATTTTTTAGGAATAGTCAAAAATACTATCACAGGAGCGTTAAACAATTTTATTTGAGCTTGATCGAAAGCATCAGATTCACCACGTAAAAAGTAATCTAAATTTTCACTCATCGTTGCCATATTCTTACTTGGAAACGTATCCCACTCAACTTTTAGCAATGAAACAAAATCTTCATGTGGTTCTTCATGAGTCAAGACCTTCTCCTCATGATCTTTTCTTATTGCTTTTGCAACCTCACCTTCAGCCACATAAATTCGCCATGGTTGTGAATTTAGTAATGATGGTGTTCTTTGCGCCTCTTCGATTACTTTGATAACAGTTTTTTCGCTTACTCTTTGATCAGTAAACTTTCTTGTTGCATGTTCACTTGCTAAAACATCTTTAAAATCCATCTCATCATCCCTTCCTATAATATATTTTATTTATTAAAATTACACTTACTTTCCTCAATATATTATAACAATAAATGTCACACTAACAATACAATGATTTTTTAATAACTACAATTAAAAAAGATCGGAAATTAATCCGATCTTTAAAAAATAATATCTTTATTCTAAGCCATTCCATTGCCATTCAGTAACTTCAGGCATATCTTTACCGTTATCACGGATATATTGGTGATGTTTAGCAAGCAAGCTATCCATTTCATCAATGAAATCCGCATTCTTTTCATTTAGCTCAGGAATACTTTCTACTACATCTTTTGCTAAGTCATAGCGATCCATGTGGTTTAAAACACGCATATCAAAAGGAGTGGTAATGTCACCATTCTCTTCATACCCATGAATATGCACATCATCTTTACCACGACCGCGATCAAACCAAATTGATTCCATCATTGGCTTAAATCCATGCCATGCAAAGATAACTGGCGTATCTTTAGGGAAAAGACGATTGAATTCTTCATTACTGATCGCATTTGGATTCTTTTCTGGGGACATTAACTTCATAACATCAATGACATTAATATAGCGAATCTTTAAGTCTGGGAATTTCTTATGAAGTAAATCAATGGCAGCTAAAGATTCAATTGTTGGTTCAGTACCAGTTGAAGCAAAAACAACATCTGGCTTAGCGCCCTTATCAGTTGATGCCCAGTCAACATAACCAAGACCTTTATCAACTAATTTCTTAGCTTCTTCAATTGAGAACCATTGAGGACGAGGTTGTTTAGAAGTTACTAACACATTGATGCATTCGCGATCTCTAAATGCCTTATCAGATACAGCAAGAAGTGAATTAGTATCTGCTGGCAAGTATTCGTGAATTAAATCTGGACGATTCTTTTCATACAAATGTGTTAACATACCGGGATCTTGGTGAGTATAACCATTGTGGTCTTGCTGAAAAACAGTTGAAGTATCAACTAAGTTTAAGGCTGGATAATCATGTCTCCAAGATTGTTCTTTGGCTTTTCTCAACCATTTCATATGTTGAGTAAGCATTGAATCAACTACACGGCCAAATGCTTCATAAGTAGCAAAGAATCCGTGACGACCGGTTAATACATATCCTTCAAGCCAACCTTCATCTTGGTGTTCTGACAATTGTGAGTCAATCACACGACCTTCGTGAGCCAAGTTTTCATCGTTTGGAGTATGAATATTTTGCATCCATTGACGTTTTTGATTATCTAAAAGTTGGAATAAACGATTAGATTTAGTTTCATCAGGGCCAAAACCACGGAAATTAGTTGGGTTCAATTCAGACATCTTGTCTAAATATTTTGCCCATTCGGCCATATCTTGTTTTTCAACAGATCCAGGCTTATCAAATTTAATTGCAAAGTCGCGGTAGTCAGGCATATTTAAGACTTTTGGATCAATACCACCATTGGTTACTGGATTCATAGCCATTCTTTGGTCGCCTGATAAGGTATTTTCTTTAACGATATCTTTTGGTGAGCCATCTTCATTGAATAATTCTTCTGGCTTATAACTTTCCATCCAATCAGTAAGCATTTCTTTATGAGCCATGTCATCTTGAGCAACAGGAATTGGAATTTGGTGAGCACGGAAACTATTTTCAATTGGGTTGCCATCTAGATCAAATTTTGGACCAGTCCAGCCCTTAGGTACTCTAAAGACAATCATTGGCCACTTCACTAAGGAATCATCTTTGTTTTCACGAGCATGCTTTTGAATAGCCTTAATCTCTTCAACAACTTCATCCATTGTCTTGGCCATTTCTTGGTGAACTTCCATGTGGTCTTTATAACCATTAAATTCACCGTCTTTATATGCAGAAACAAAGTATGGCTTCCAACCCATTCCTTCAAAGTACTTAGTTAAGTCTTCATCACTCATTCTAGAAACGATAGTTGGATTAGAAATCTTAAAGCCATTAATTTGCAAGATAGGAATAACTGCACCATCTTTAATTGGATTAATGAATTTACTTGAAAACCAAGAAGTAGCAAGTGGACCAGTTTCTGATTCACCATCACCAATTTCAACTGCTGCAATTACGTCTGGATTATCTAAAATTGCACCAACACCATGAGATAGTGAGTAACCTAATTCTCCACCTTCATGAATTGATCCAGGAGTTTCTGGAGCAGCATGAGAAGCAACGCCACCTGGGAAACTAAATTGCTTAAATAACTTCGCCATTCCCTTTTCATCTTGAGTGATTTCTGGGTAGCGCTCAGTATATGAACCATCTAAGTATGAATTAGATACCATTACTTGGCCACCATGACCAGAACCCTCAATGTAGAACATATTTAAATCATACTTCTTAATTGCACGATTTAAATGAGCATAGATAAAGTTTTGTGGCACAATTGTACCCCAGTGACCAATTGGCTTAGGTTTTACATCTTCTGCCTTTAAGTCTCTCTTAAGTAAAGGGTTATTCATTAAAAATAATTGTCCTACTGATAAGTAGTTAGCTGCACGCCAGTATGCGTCAACACTCTTTAAGTATTCTTGAGAATCGTAATTTACTGCCATAGCAATATCTCCTTGAAATAGTTTTCATTTGCTTATTACAGTACTTATCATATAGCATCAAGTGCAAAAATTCAACTTTTAAAATTATTGGGGCGGTCCAATTATAATTACTTACTTTTTCCCTTTTCCTCTTCGAGTACTTCACGAATCTTAATATTCTTTTTAAAATATTTTCGATACTGTGGATCAAGCTTATTATCCGTAATCAAAATATCAGCTTGCTTACAATCCATGACCTTATACGGAGAAGATCTATCTTCTTTAAATTTATATTCTTCTGCCAGCAAAATAACTGTTTTTGTTCGATTAACTACTTCTCTTTCAATTTGTGCATCAGAGTGGTTAACTACAAAAACTCCATTTTTATTAACCAATGATGTCCCAATTACGGCAATATCAAATTCATATTTATCTATTTCTTTTAAACTATTTAAAGAAGATGTATAGTGATTCTCTTTATGTCAACTACCCCAGAATGAATTCTGGGGCTTGGTGGTTCGTTAGCTTGCGCTAACTATTTCACCAATTTGCTTAGATACAGGCTTAACTTGTTTGAATTGCGA
>NZ_PCYR01000180.1:0-210 GCF_002553805.1 Lactobacillus sp. UMNPBX19 | reverse complement strand
AATGTAGTAGCAAAGCAAGACGCCGATAAGTACGAACTGAAACCTGGCAAAGAAGTCAAAGTTGATAATACAGATAAGTTAACGGAACCGGAAAAACAAGCAGTAGAAGGCGCAATCAAAGAAGCTAACCCAGATGCCCCAATCAAGACTATTAAAGTCGACGATAAGGGTAAGGCAACTGTAACCTTCAACGATGACAGTACAGGCGAA